>JAYELL010000040.1:8532-82789 GCA_034717495.1 Chloroflexota bacterium
GTCGGACATCGCGCCCGCACTGCTGGCCTGGGCCGATCAGGGGCATCTGCGCTCGCTTCCCTGGCGGGTGGATCCCCGTGATCCCTACGTGGTCTGGGTCAGCGAGGTCATGCTGCAGCAGACGCAGGCTGGTACAGTGGGACCTTATCTGAAGCGCTGGCTGGCCCGTTTTCCTGGCATTGCAGCCCTGGCGGCGGCTGGTCAGACCGAGGTGCTCAAGGCCTGGGAAGGGCTTGGCTATTACAGCCGTGCTCGCAATCTGCACAAGGCTGCCCAAATCGTGGCCACGGAGCATGACGGCGTCTTACCGCAGGATCGGCGGGATTTGCTCGACCTTCCGGGCATCGGTCGCTATACGGCCGGCGCCATTCTCAGCATTGCATTTGGGCAACAGGAGCCCGCGCTGGATGGCAATGTCAAGCGGGTGTTGACCCGTCTCTACGACATCGAGGATGATCTACGCGCTTCTGCCACAGAGACTCATCTTTGGCACCTGGCGGGCGACCTGGTCGCCGCGGTGGAACCAGGTCAGGCCGGCCGGCTCAACGAGACGTTGATGGACTTGGGGGCAACGCTTTGTATCCCGCGAAACCCGCGTTGTCTTCTCTGCCCCCTGCGTGATCTCTGTCTCTCCAGCGAACGGGGAACGCAAGGGCAACGCCCCGTGAAGTCCCGGCGAGGTCCATTGCCCCATTTTGACGTAACGGCAGGTGTCTTGCGCAGGCCGAAGTACCCCGACCAGTTTTTGATTGCGCAACGTCCAGCCGATGGCATGCTCGGCGGAATGTGGGAGTTCCCGGGGGGCAAAAAAGATGAGGGCGAGAGCCTGGCCGGGTGTCTGCGCCGGGAGTTGTGCGAGGAACTGGGAATCGACGTGGCTGTTGGTCAGCACATCACCAGCATTCGCCACGCCTACACCCATTTTCAGATAACCCTTCACGCCTTCGAGTGCCAGTTGGTCGCGGGCGAACCCAGGGCAATCGACGTTGCCGATTGGCGTTGGGTGACCATGGCGGAACTGGCGGCCTTTCCCTTCCCTGTCACCGACCAGAAGATAATCGCTGCGCTGCAAGTATTGGACGGGGCCGTATTCTGACCACGGACCACCGACCGCGGACCGCCAGGTCGCCGCGTCCCCCTGTCACCGTGCTGTACCCACCGTGCTCTCCGAGGCGAGGCCATCTTCCGATTCGATCCGTTCGAACACTGCCTCGACGCGGTCTACCAGCCAATCGATCTCTTCCCGGGTGACGATCAGCGGCGGGGCGAAGCGGATGACCGTTTCATGGGTCTCTTTGCACAGAACACCCTCTTCCGCCAGTTCCTCGGCAAAGCGACGGGCGCCACGCGCTGCTTCTGAAACTTCGAGACCGACGAACAAGCCGCGCCCCCGGACCTCTTTGACGAAGGGACTCTCGATGCGGCGCAGGCGTGCTGCCAGATAGGTGCCTTGCTTAGCGGCATTTTCGATCATGCCCTCGTCGACCAGAACATTCAGGGCCTCGCGGGCTATCGCCATGCCCAGCGGGTTCCCGCCAAAGGTGCTTCCATGGTCACCTGGATTGAACAATCCCAATATCTCCCGGTCGGCAAGGATGGCCGAGACGGGGTAGGCACCACCAGAGAGCGCCTTTCCCAAAATCACAATATCGGGACGGACGCCGTCGTGGTCACAGCCAAGCATTTTGCCGGTGCGACCCAGGCCAACCTGGATCTCGTCGGCCACAAAGAGAATCGTCTCTCGTTCGCAGAGTGTCTTTGCGAATTTCAGGTAGCCTTCGGGCGGGATATTGATGCCGTTTTCCCCTTGAATCGGCTCCACCATGAAAGCCACCGTGTTGGGGCCAATGGCGTCAATCAGGGCATCGTGGTCTCCAAAAGGTACGAGCTTGAATCCGGGGGTAAGGGGGCCAAAGTGTTTGCGGTACCTGGGCTCACTCGAGAAGCTAATGACCGTGGTTGTTCTTCCGTGGAAATTACCCTCACATACAATGATCTCTGCCTGGCCATCGGGCACGCCCTTAACCTCATATCCCCATTTTCGGGCGGTTTTCACGGCAGCTTCAACCGCTTCCGCGCCCGAGTTAAGTGGAAGCACCATGTCGTAACCAAACAACTCGCAGATCTCTTCGCTGAAGGGGCCAAGTTGATCGCTTCTGAAAGCCCGCGAGGTCAAGGTGACTTTCTGCGCTTGCCGGATCAGCGCTTCGGTAATTCGAGGGTGACAGTGACCCTGGCTGACCGCCGAGTAGGCACTCAGGCAATCCAGGTAACGTTTGCCGTTAACGTCGAACATCCAGACACCTTCGGCCCGGTCGATAACGACGTCCAGGGGATGGTAGATATTGGCGACATGCTTGTTCTCGAGATTAATGTACTTTTCAGCGCTCATCGAAGGCTCCTGTTGAACTGGATTTGCGGAAAAAAAAGACCCGGTGTTGGCACCCGGGCTGCGATACATCGAGGCAGCGAATGATCCAGGGCGCCATCGGCCTGCTTTCTGCTGTTGCGAACAGATTGTAACTCAGAAGCGAGTTGGTAGAATATGGGTGATCTAACGGCTCGCGACGAATTGACTACTGTATTTTACCATAGATGGAATCGGTTTCGAAATCTGCTACGGTGCATTTGGCAGCGCAAGCGTCTGTGGTATACTGTCGCAGCTATGCCCGACAGAACTGTGATTCGCTATCGGTCCGCAGGTGGCGTTGTGATCGATGATCATGGGCGCGTATTGTTGATAGAGCGCCACATCGATGATCGCCACGAAGTCCGCCTGCCAAAGGGGCACGTCGACCCCGGTGAGACGGTAGAGGGGGCTGCCCTTCGAGAGGTTTGTGAGGAAACTGGCTATTGCGATCTGGAGCTTGTGGCTGATCTGGGTTGGCGCATGGTAGCGTTCGATTTGAATGCAGCGCACGTTATCCGAGAGGAACATTTTTTCCTGATGGCCCTTGCCAGCCAGCGTTGGCAAACGCCCGAATTCGCTGACGACAAAGAGGCGCTTTTCTCCAATCGCTGGTCACCCGATGTTAATGCCGCAGAAGCGGCTTTAACATTCGAGGCTGAAAAGGATGCTGTTCGTCGAGCAAAAACGGCTTATGAAAAAGACTTCGACACTTAATCTCATACTTCTTGCCTTGCTTGTAGCTATCCTGTGGCTTGCAGGCGCCTGTTACGCGCCCACTGTCCCTGCCCCCGCGGTCGATGCAACCGGCATCGCAGGAAAGACCGACAAGCCGATGCCGCCGGCGGAAGAGACGCCGATTGTCTCCCAGCCGGTCAAGATGAAAAAACCAAACCCTGAGCTGGCATTGCCCCAATCACTCCCCACCGACGCGCTTCCCGGTCCCTTGCCGGAAGGGGTAGAATCGCAGGCGCCGCCAGCCTTGAGCGGGGCAGACCTGCTGTTTTTCAACGGTCGCCTGGGCACCTGGTCTCCGGGAGAGGAACAGGTTCATCCGGTCGAATGGCCTTCTGTTGCGATTCTGTGCCCCTGGCTCGCGCCTGATGGGCACACCCTCTATTTCTCCGATGGGGAGGGCGCAAAGGTTGTCGACCTATCCAATCCGCAACCTCCCCAACTCATAATCGCGCATCAGACCGAAGATGAGAATCCGGCTCGCCATCGCCGCTTTTGCGTGGTGGACCGGACTCCTGATGGGGAGCGCCTGCTTTTCCAGGGCCTCGATCGATGGTGGTACCTGCTCGGTATCATGGATCAAGAGCGGGGCGTGGGCGCTCTGGTGGAATCTCCCTTCGGTCCGCCGGGTGAACCCTGGCACTGTCCCGGCGATGGGGTCTGGGGCGATAATAGCACGGTTGTCCTTTCCGGCTACTCGACGGGTCGTTGCCGGCAGAATCCTGGCCTGTTCACTGTGCAGTGGGGCGAAGCGCTGGTGCCAACAGTGGTGCTAAGCGGGACATTGCCTGCCCTTGGCGATGAACCGGTGAAAAAAGCGGGTGCCTGGCAACTGGTACGCAGCCCGGACGACGGGAAGGTTGCCTTTTGGTTTGACGAGGATTGGGCTCGCCAGGATGGCGCTTTCCTGACCCAGTCCCTGAATGTCATCGACAGTGACGGTAACAACGTGCAACAACTTGTCGAGTCTGTGCCCGGACGAAACGGACCTGTCGCGTGGGCAGAAGACAGCCAAAGCCTGTATTATCTAAGCTCTGAGCCGTTCGATACCCTGGACCCGCATCGCTGGCAGCTACATCGTTGGGACCTGGGTAAAAAAGAGGATGCGATTGTATGGGAATTCGAGGCGCGGCACGCCATTCTGTCTGGTCCGGTCCAGGGTAATCAACTGCTGGTGTCGACTCTCGCCGATGACATTGGTTCCAATGTCTATGCCTTTGATCTGACCAACGGTGATATCTGGGCTGGGCCCGCCAACGCCATGATTCTGAGCTGGCTGGGCTGAGCGGCTCCGCACATTTTGCCGAAATCCCATTCCTGCGGTATACTGACGTGTCGTTGGGACGGAAACGGACGACGTTTTTCGTTTTGAACAAAAAAACATAGGAAGGTTACGGTAGGACAAAACTCATGGTCAGAATTCGACTGCGCCGGGTGGGCGCCAAGAAACAGCCAAGCTATCGTGTCGTCGTGGCCAATTCGGAATCGCCGCGCGATGGTCGCTTCATTGAAAACATCGGTTTCTTCAATCCTCGAACAGAGCCTGAGACGGTGGAGCTCAAGGAAGATCGAGCCCTATACTGGTTAAGCGTCGGGGCTCAGCCCAGTGATGCTGTGCGCCGGCTCCTGGTTAACGCCGGTGTGATGGAACAACACGAAGCAGCAAAAACCGCGAACAAAGCTGCCGCTGAAGCATAGGATTGAATGCCGTGAAGGAACTTATCGAGTACATTGCAGAACATCTGGTAGACGCCCCCGCCAGTGTCAAGGTTCGGGAGCGGCGTACAAGCCGCGGGGTGCAACTGGAACTCCAGGTCGCGCGCCGGGATATGGGCAGGGTCATCGGAAAAGAAGGCCGGGTGGCCAACGCCATGCGTACGGTGTTGCGTGTCCCGGCAATGCGCCAGGGCCAGAACGTCTCCCTCGATATCGATTGATTGTCGCGGGCCCGCGATTTGACTGGAACGGGAGTATTGCCTTCGGGCCTCCCGTTTTTTGCGTTAAGGGTAATATGGACAGCAGGAGTCGTGACGTTTGGAAAGCGTAAGAGAACAATCATCGGAAATCGCCGATGGCTATGTTGCTATTGGGCGCATCGGTGGCTGCCACGGCGTTCGGGGCGATGTTAAGGTCACACTTCATACGGACCACCCCGATCGGTTCCTGAACATGGATCACCTGTTTCTGGGGCCAGAGGCCAGGCCCATCCGGGTGCTGGCAAGTAGACCCCATCAGAACAAGATGCTGCTGAAGTTGGAGGGTTATGAGGATCGGACAACGGCGGAAGAGTTGCGTGGCCTCTGGATCCAGATTCCTCTGGAGGAGGTAGCTCCTCTGGCCGAGGGTGAGCATTACATCTTTCAACTAGAGGGTCTTCGTGTAGCCACAACGGGCGGGGCGGAGTTAGGCGAAGTGCGCGACGTTCTTTTCACGGGCGCCAACCAGGTGCTTATCGTCCGCGGGGAAGGACGCGAGATATTGATTCCCTTTATTCAAGACGTTGTCCTCGAGGTCGATGTGGACGGGGGAAGGATTGTAGTCGAGCCGGTCGCCGGCCTTCTTGACTGATTCCTGGCAGGAAAAGGGCCCTCAAACGGGTCCTGAGTCCCTTGGGAAGAGCGGGGGTGGACCGTTTTCACACCGCTTGACAAAACGCGACGGATAATGTATGCTGCCTGACACCGACAGGCGGGTGGTCTCACCGGTACTACTGTATCGGCGATAAGACACGCCGTCGCACAACAGACTACGGTAGGGGAGGGGAACCGTGGAAGAACTGGCCTATTGGATCGGATTCAACAGAGTAATGGGCATTGGCGCTGTTCGACTCAAAGCTCTGTTAGATCACTTTGATGATGATGTTGAGGCCGCCTGGTTCGCCGGCGCTACCGATCTGTTGGAAGCGGGACTCGATCGCCGCTCCGTCAGTAATCTTTTACTGGCGAGACAGCAGATGGACCTGCAGGCCCAGATTGATCAGCTCAAACAATCTGGTGTGACTGCCCTCACGTGGCAATGTGAGGAGTACCCAATCAATCTGCGGAATATCGAGCAGCCGCCACCGGTGTTGTATATCAAGGGTGAGCTGATCCCGGAGGATGATTGGGCAGTTGCCGTTGTCGGTACCCGGCGAGCGAGCGTCTACGGGAAAGAGGTAGCGCGTCGCCTGGCAAGCGATCTTGTCCGCAATGGCATCACGGTAGTCAGCGGTCTCGCCACCGGCATCGACTCGATGGCTCACAGGGCAGCTGTGGATGTAGGTGGGCGCACTCTGGCCGTTCTGGGTTCGGGCGTCGATGTGATCTACCCGGCCAACAATCGGCAGCTGGCCACTGCGATCCAGGAGCAGGGAGCATTGATCTCCGAGTTTCCGTTGGGTACGCATCCGGAGCGACGTAATTTCCCGCCGCGAAACCGCATCATTAGTGGGTTGTCCCTGGGTACGGTGGTCGTGGAGGCGGGTGTCCGGAGCGGCGCACTTATTACGGTGAAATCTGCCCTCGACCAGGGCCGGGACGTGTTCGCTGTTCCGGGCAGTATTTTGCAGAAGAGTTGCGAAGGTTCAAACCGTTTATTGCGAGATGGCGCCCGACCGGTGCTTTCGGTGGAAGATATCCTTGAGGAATTGCATCTGGCCAAGGTAACGCAGCAGGCAGAGGTGCGGGCCGCGGTCCCGACTACATTTATCGAGAGCACCCTGTTGGGACATCTCTCCGGTGAACCGACCTATGTTGATGAGCTGAGCCGGCTGACAGATTTGCCGGCAGCCACCATTGCGAGTACGCTGACTGTGTTGGAATTGAAGGGATTGGTCAGACAAGTCGGCGGCATGAGCTATATCCAGGTACGCGATTTTTGATTGTTTGATAGCGTCGAATACTCACAGTAAAGAGACTTATGACTGAAGCATATTGCACAAAATGTAGAACGAAACGAGAAATGTTGAATCCTCAGCCGGTCTGGTTGAGCAACGGACGCGGCGCGAGCCAGGGCACTTGCACTGTGTGTGGCACGCGCATGACGCGCTTCGGTGAGACGCCTGCCCATGCCGGGCTGCCAAAACCGGAGATCCAGCCGAAACCGCGCAAAAAGAAAGTGCAACAGGATGGTCCTGCCCCTGAGGATATCTCAGCGCCTCTTGCCAGTGAGATGCAGGCCTACTGCGTGAAATGCAAGGAGTCGCGGACCATGCAGGATGGCCAGGCCGTCTTCATGGCTAACGGTCGACCAGCGGCAAGGGGGACATGCCCTGTATGTGGAACTGGCCTGTTCAAGATTGGTGCAACGCCGGAACATGACGCCTTGCCCAAACCTGTGGTACGGTCAAAGAAACGGCGTGGAAAAAAGGGCTCCAGCAGTACCCCGGTCAAAAAGCGATCGGGAAAGCTGGTGATCGTCGAATCGCCGGCCAAGGCCCGGACTGTCGGACGGTTCCTTGGCAAGGGTTACACGGTGCGGGCCTCCGTCGGACATGTGCGCGATCTGCTGCGCTCAAAGCTCTCGGTGGACATCGAAAACGACTTCGAGCCAACCTACCGGGTCCCCAACGACAAGCGTAAGACGGTAAAGGCTCTATCCCAAGAGGTGGAAAAGGCACGAGAGGTATATCTGGCAACCGATCCGGACCGCGAGGGAGAAGCGATTGCCTGGCACCTGGTCGAAGCAACCGGCGTCAAACCTGAGCAGAGCCGGCGGGTTGTTTTTCATGAGATTACCAGCGACGCAATAGCTGAGGCGTTTGCCCACCCGAGCGAACTGAACATGGATTTGATCAACGCTCAGCAGGCCCGACGGGTGTTGGATCGCCTGGTGGGTTACCAGATCAGCCCACTGCTATGGGATCGGGTTCGCGGACGAACTTCGGCGGGTCGCGTGCAGTCCGTGGCGCTGCGACTGGTTGTCGAGCGGGAACGCGAGATCCAGGCATTTGTGCCGGTCGAGTATTGGGATGTACGCGCGCTGTTGGCACAGCAGGAGACTCGCCAGGAGGATCCGCGGCCCAGCTTTGAATCCAAGTTGCACCGGGTGCGCGGAAAAGAGGTCGATCTCAAGAACGAGGATGATACACAGGCCATCGTTCGTGACCTGGAGGATGCTCATTACCTGGTCACTTCGGTTCGTGAGGGAGAGCGAAGGCGCAGACCGTCAGCCCCTTTCACCACGAGTACGTTGCAGCAGGAGGCTTCTCGTAAGTTGGGATTCGGTGCGCGGCGGACCATGCGGGTTGCCCAGCAGCTTTACGAGGGGATCAACCTGGGCGCCGATGGCCAGGTTGGTTTGATCACCTACATGCGAACTGATAGTGTGAATGTGTCGAAACAGGCTCAAAACGAAGCCAGAAGCTTTGTCGCTGAGAGCTATGGCCCCGAGTTCTTGCCTCCCAAGCCGCCTGTGTACAAGACCCGTGCCAAGAGCGCCCAGGAGGCCCACGAAGCCATCAGACCAACCTCGGTCATGCGAACGCCGGAGAGCGTTAGCCATGTCCTGGATCGCAGTCAGAGCCGGCTTTACCGGTTGATCTGGAGGCGATTTGTCGCCAGCCAGATGGCTGCAGCTGTCTTCGACACCCTGACCGTGGATATCGCTGCTCTGCCTCGCCGCAGTTATGCGACGGTTGGGTCTGGTGAGGCTGTTCGACTGGCCGAGACTCTCAAAAAACCGGAGTATCATTTCCGCAGCAAGGGTTCCCGCGTGCGTTTTGCGGGTTATATGAGCGTGTACCAGGAGGGCAGGGATGAAAACGGCGGGCGAAATAACAACGGCAACAACGGCAAGGACAAGTGGTTGCCTGCGTTAACTGCAGGTGAACTGCTAGACCTGCTGCAGTTGCTGCCCAAGCAACACTTCACTCAACCGCCACCACGTTACTCGGAAGCCTCGTTGGTCAGGGCACTGGAAGAAAATGGCATCGGCAGGCCAAGCACCTATGCACCAACCATCACGACGATTCAAACACGGGGCTATGTGGAGCTTGAGGAACGGCGCCTGGTGCCAACGGAGCTCGGCTTCATCGTTATCGACGCGCTGGTGAAACATTTCCCGGACATCTTTGAGGTGGGCTTCACGGCGCGGATGGAAGAAGCGCTCGACGACGTTGCCGAAAACAAGCGCGACTGGGTCGAGGTGCTTCGGGAGTTCTATGAACCTTTTTCGGAAATGCTCTCTGAAGCGGAACAGTCGATGGAGCGGACCCAGGTGCAGGACGAACCCATCGGCGAAGCTTGCCCCGAGTGTGGCCATGATCTGGTCCTGCGCTATGGCCGTTACGGCAAGTTCATCGCCTGTTCACATTATCCCGAGTGCCGCTACACTCGTCCCTTCGTCATAAAAACCGGGGTGGCCTGCCCCAAGTGTCGCGAGGGAGAATTGGTCCAGCGCAGGAGCCGCAAGGGGCGCACGTTCTATGGCTGCAACCGCTACCCCGAGTGTGATTTCCTGGTGTGGCAGAAACCGCTGGAGACGCCCTGCCCCGATTGTGGCGGTCTTCTTACGCAAGGAGGGCGGGAAAGGGCCAAATGTACCAACTGCAGCCATTGGTTTGACGTCAAAAAACTGACGCCGGAGGCAGAGCCGGCCTAGTGACCCAAAACGGACCTGAGCTTCTCAGGCCTGGAGATGATACCGAATGGAAGACGGGCTGGAGCGTTTCATCACACACCTCATCGCAGAACGCAACGTCTCGCCCTATACGTTACGGAACTACCGAACGGAGATTCGTCAGTTCATAGCGTTCGCCAAGGACCAGGATGTGACCTCGTGGCAGCAGGTCGATAAGGCGCTGGTCCGCCGATGGCTGGCAGAACTTCGGGCGGCCGGGTATGTTCCTGCCAGTATGGCTCGCCGACTTTCCGAGGTGCGTTCCTGTTGTACGTTCCTGGTCCGTGAAGGTGACCTGGAACATAATCCCCTTTCAGGAATGGCATCGCCGAAACAGTCCCGGCGCCAGCCACGCGTGCTGAGTTACGACGAAGTCCTGGCGCTAATGCGGGGGCCGGACCAAAATCGGCCTCAGGGACAGCGCGACAAAGCGATCCTGGAGGTGCTATACGGCAGCGGCATTCGCCTTGGTGAGCTGGAGGGCCTGGATATCTGCGACGTCAATCTCAGTCGTCGCGAATTGAAGGTGCTCGGCAAGGGCAACAAGGAACGGATAGCCCTGTTCGGCCAGGATGCTGAAACGGCATTGCGGCTCTATCTCTCCCAGGGTCGCTCTCAACTCAGCAACGACAAAACGGACGGTGCCGTGTTCCTGAACCGGTTTGGGAATCGGCTTGGAAGAGTCAGTATCACCCGGATGCTCGATCGTTACGCCAAACAAGTTGGGATCGAGCGGAAGGTAACCCCTCACGCCTTGCGCCATTCCTTCGCCACCCACCTGGTTGACGAAGGAGTCGATATCCGTCTTATTCAAGAGCTGTTGGGTCATGAAAGCCCATCAACTACACAACGCTATACTCACGTCAGCCAGGCACGACTTCACGAGGTGGTCCGCCAGGCCCATCCCCGCGGCAACCTGGAAAACGGCGGCGGTCAATCATCATTGTAAACATCGTTCTCTGACGCCAAAGGAAGGAGCTTGTCCATGGGAGACAACAACCGCACTCTGCTCTATGTTGCATTAGCTTTTCTTGTTGGGTTGCTTGTAGGGTGGTTCGTACTGGGGTGGTGGTTAGCACCCGTCGAATACACCAATGCCTATTTGCAGGACGTTAGGTCCGAGCAGCAAAAGATCTACCTCACGGCCAGCGCTGAGGCTTATGACCTTACGCGGGACCGGAACGCGCTGACCGCGCGGTTGCAAACATTAGGCGACCAGGAATACGTTGCCCAACTGGCAGCTGAGGTTGCCCAATCCGCGGAGGATGCCGGTGATCTGGTAGGCGCCGACCGCATGAAGTCGATGGCCGCCGACGTGGGACTGGACCTGTCGGCGTACCAGGTTTCCGGTGGTGCCGACCCGGGAGAAGTCCCAACCCCTGTGGAGGACGCCCCTCCCTCGAAGCCGCCTGGAGACGATGCCTCCGACAACCTGTGGGCGATCTGTCGTGCTGGTCTGGGCTTAGGGATCATTCTGGCGGGGATTGCTTTGGCCCTGTGGTTGCTAACGCGCCATCGGTCCGGCGACGACGAGGAAGATGAGGATTCCGTGCCAGAACCTGTGATCGAGCCACTGGAATCGCAAGATGAGGAAGTTTATGTAGAGGCTAGCGCGCCACCGGACGTGATCGTCGATGCGGTAGCTGTCCAGGATTTCATTGCGACCTTCCGCCTGGGCGACCTGTCCTACGATGAAAGCTTCGACATCGATGATTCCCACGGCAGCGGTTATCTGGGTGAATGTGGCATGACCATGTCGGAACTGGTAAACGGAGATCCCAACCGGGTTACGGCACTGGAAGTGTGGCTCTTCGACAAGAGCGACATTCGAACGGTAACCAAGGTGCTGATGAGCGACTTTGCTTACGGCAATCCAGCGCTGCGTGAAAAACTCTCCTCCCGTGGTGAGGCCGTACTGTTGCAGCCGGGAATGGGTTTCGTTCTGGATGCCCAGACCCTGCGGCTCGAGGGCACGGTGATGGATCTGGAGTACGACGAGAGCGAGGCACCGGCTCGGAGTACGATTCGTCAGCTGATCGTGAATCTGCGGGTGCACCAGCAGCAAGCCTGACGGTGCGTTGAGGTGCCAGATTTTTTCGAGTGCTAACTCCGGTTGTCCGCGACAGCCGGAGTTTTGTCATACACCACTCGCGCTTTCCCCGCGTCCGCCAGTATGTTTGCAGGAGTAACGTATGAACCCTGGCGGGGTGAAGTTGACAATTGATAATCGGCAATTAGCTAGACTCTGGTAGCAGGGTCGAAGAGTTTGCTGTACTCCTGAATGGCATACCGGTCGGTCATGCCGGCGATATAGTCGCAGATCAGGCGATGGGGTGAGTCTGCTTCGGTTTCGATCTTTTTCTGGGTGTCCGGAGGCAACTGGGAGGGATCCCCGCAATAGATGTCAAAAAGAGCTCGCAGGATTCGCTGTGCCTTGCCTGCCATGCGGTTGACCCGCCAATGATGGTAGAAATTCACCATCAGGAAATCCTTCAACTCGCGGTTATAGGCTTCCATTTCGGGAGAGAAGCCGGCCAGGTTTTCGCCGAGCGCCCGGATGTCACCCACCGATCGGAAGTCGCCAGCGTCTAGTCGCATGGCCGTTGTGGTGACCGTGTCGGTGACTTCGGCGCCAATGAGCTTGCGTATTGCCCGTGCCCGCACCAGAGAGTCAAGAGGCGCGTCAATTGGCACCGGGTGGCCAGGGGACACGGACAGGGTCTCTCGAATCTTGCACCAGATTCCCAGTTGGGCAACGTCGTTCGGATCGAGGATACCACTTCGCAGGCCATCATCCAGATCGGCCGCGTTGTAGGCGATTTCATCGGCCAGGTTCGCGACCTGGCATTCCAATGTTCCCGCTTTTTCGGGCTCGTATCCGGTGGCATCGGTTTCGTCGAAGTCGGTATCGTGTTTGATCAAGCCCTCACGCACCTCGTAGGTCAGGTTGAGGCCAGGGAAACCGGGATAGCGGTTCTCGAGCTTTTCCACAATGCGCATCGTCTGTCGCTGGTGGTTGAAGCCGCCATGTCCCGCCATGAGCTCATTTAGCTCCCCCTCGCCGGTATGCCCGAAGGGGGGGTGGCCCAGGTCATGAGCAAGGGAGATCGCTTCGGTGAGATCTTCGTTGATCCGCAACGCCCGCGCCAGGGTACGTCCAATCTGGGCGACTTCCACAGAATGGGTCAATCGGTTGCGATAGTGGTCACCTTCGTGATAGACAAAGACCTGGGTCTTATATTCCAGGCGCCTGAATGCGGCGGTATGGATGATACGATCCCGGTCCTTCTGGTAGCTGGAGCGATAGAGGTGTTCTTCATCCGGGTAGATGCGCCCTCGGGTTTCCCCGCTTTTCATGGCAAAGGGAGCCAGGACCTCATACTCCCGCTGTTCAAATAATTCGCGCGTCAGGATCATGGTAGAACTCCCTTCGGCAATGTCTCATGGGAAAAGCCCGGTTTCACGCGGCAGGTTTATTCAGCCTTTGGGGCATCCATGGAAGCCAGTTCCAGCAAGGCCCCAATCTGTTCCTGCAAAGTCGCGTATTGGCCAAGGTCGATAATCTGTAAGTCGTCCGGACCAAGGCCGGTTTGCTGCACTACGTTCCAGATGGTGTTGTTCAATGTGTCTTCAGGAATCCCTTCACTGTATGCAAGCTGGCTTCTGATGGGATCCTGGTTTCCCGCCATGCGGATACTGTAGCTGACCAGGCCAAGCTTGCCGTCTTCCTGAAGTTTCGTGTAGATCCGATGTTCCACGGGTTCGTCCATCTCAGAGGTCGGACGAAGAAAATAAAGTTTCCACAACCTGTCATTCCTGGTCAGACCTAACAGGTTGTCTTCGAGTAAATCGGCCAGTACTCCGCCCAGGGGCGTCCTGGCAGGTTGCTCCATTGTAGCCATACCAAGTCAACCTCATGCCAATCAATTGGGTCGAGTTTAGCACCAGGTAGACTCCCTGTCAAGTCGATTTTGACAATCCAGCGTCTCAATGGCAGACTTGAATTGCACTGCTGGAAAACGTTTGATTGAAACATTCGTGTCTGTTGAATCGTCGCAGATAAATTTTCCAAGGACAATCAAGATCATGACATCCCGGACCATTGTGGAGACTATTGCAAGCGAACTCGCGATCAAAGCCGTTCAGACAGCGGGCGCGGTCGATCTCTTGAATTCAGGCAACACCATTCCGTTCATTGCCCGTTACCGGAAAGAGGCCACTGGCGGATTGGACGAAGTTGCTCTGCGGCGCATTGAGACCCGTCTTACCTACCTGAACAATCTAAGCGGGCGCAAGAAGACCGTGCTGTCGTCGATCGATGGGCAGGGTGAGTTGACGCCCGAACTGCGTTCTCGCATCGAGGCTGCGGCGACGATGCAGGAGGTGGAGGACCTCTATCTTCCCTATCGTCCGAAGCGCCGCACGCGGGCAAGTGTTGCCCGGCAGCGGGGCCTGGAACCTCTGGCTGATCAACTCATGGATCTGGGGCAGGAGGCACCGGAGGCACTCGCCAAATCCTTTCTGACCGACGACGTGCCCACGCCGGAGGATGCTCTGGCGGGTGCCCGGGACATCGTGGCCGAGAGGGTTAGCGATGATGCCGGCGTGCGCCAACTGGTCCGGGAGATGACATTGGAGGAAGGGCTCCTGACCTGCCGGCTCAAAAAACAGGCTGCGGATCCAGATGGCAAGTACCAGGTTTACCACGATTTTTCAGCCGCCCTGGACAAGATATCTCCCCACCAGATGTTGGCTATCAACCGGGGCGACAAGGAAGGCGTGCTGCGGGTCAAGGTGGACGTATCGGAGGATCTCATCGTTGGACAGGTGGAGGATCGATACCTGCGGGATCAACGGTCGCCGCAGGCATCTCAGATTCGCGTTGCCGTCGAGGATAGCTATCAACGGCTGGTGGCGCCGGCCGTCGAGCGGGAGATCCGCGTCGGATTGACAGATTCTTCAGACGAACACGCCATACATGTCTTCGCAACCAACCTGATAGCATTGTTGCTTCAGCCTCCCTTTCGGGAAAAGGTTGTGATGGGGATCGATCCTGGTTACCGGACTGGCTGCAAGGTTGCTGTGGTAGACGCCACCGGCAAATACCTGGCCAGTTCCACCATCTTTCCTCATAAGCCCCAACAGGAATGGCAACGCAGTATTACACAGCTCCAGGCCATGGTAGAGCGCTTCCGGGTGAGCGTGGTTGCCATCGGGAACGGCACGGCCAGCCGGGAGAGCGAACGGCTGGTTGCGGAATTGATTGCAGCTAGACAGGAAGGGCTTTCCGGAGTGGGCCCCGGTGCTGCCGCTGACCTGGCCTACGTGATCGTCAATGAAGCCGGGGCGAGCGTCTATTCCGCCTCAGGATTGGCTCGCCAGGAGCTTCCTGGCCTGGATGTTTCAATGCGCGGCGCTGTCAGCATTGCGAGACGTTTGCAGGATCCGCTGGCCGAGCTGGTGAAGATCGATCCTGGCAGCATCGGTGTGGGCCTCTACCAACACGATGTGGACCAGAAGAAATTGCAGACCACGTTGGATGCGGTGGTTGAGGATGCCGTCAACGCGGTGGGGGTTGATGCCAACATGGCGTCACCTGCCCTGCTGCAGCACGTGGCAGGGCTTGGCCCCAAATTGTCACGAAATATCGTTGCCCACCGGGATGACCACGGTCCCTTTGGGCGTCGAAAGGAGCTGCTGGAAGTCAAGGGATTGGGTCCCAAGGCCTACGAGCAAGCAGCGGGTTTCCTGCGTGTGCCTGAGAGTAAAAACCCGCTCGATCGAACGGCGATCCATCCTGAAAGCTATCACGTGGTGGGGGACCTGCTGGAACTGGCGGGCTTGAATCTGCGAATGGCCGATTTTGCCTCGCGCCTGCAGCGTTTTCAATCAGAGAACGACATTGCCGAGTTGGCGTCCCTGTTGGATGTTGGTGTGCCAACGCTTCAGGATATTTTTGGCGCGCTGATTCGACCCGGTCGGGATCCGCGTGACGCCCTGCCGGCGCCGATTCTGCGGCGAGACGTGCTGGGCATGGAAGATCTGAAAGAGGGAATGGTGTTGACCGGTACCGTGCGCAACGTGGTGGATTTCGGCGCATTCGTCGATATCGGCGTCAAACAAGACGGTTTGGTCCACGTGAGCCAGATGGCCGAACGTTACGTTCGAAATCCCCATGAGATTGTCAGTGTCGGCGACGTGGTCAAGGTCAAGGTGCTCAAATTGGATCACGAACGGGGGCGTATCGGCCTCAGCATGCGCCTCTAAGCTTTTCGGCGACCTGGTCCCATTTGCCCTCGATGCCTCTCTTTGGTTCGGGGGGGCAGTCAGTTTGACACCCATCAGTAACCCAACCTGCGGCCCCGTTGTTGCATCCAGAGCGACGGCAGCAGGAACAACACGCCGCTCAGCAGCAGCACGGTCGCGTCCAACCAGGGGTTGAGCAGACCTACTCCCAGCACAGCGTGGTTCATCAGGTCCTGGGCGTAGGTCAGGGGCGACAGATAGGCCACTGCCCGCGCCGCTGGGGCCATTTCGTTCAATCCAATGAAAATACCGCTGATGAACAGCAACCCCCAGCGCAACAGCGTGCTCGGCATCTGCACGGCACCTGGGTTGCGGGTGGGGATGGAGCCAAAGATCACCCCCAGTGCCGAGAAAGAGAATGCCGCCAGCAGTACAGCGACTGCCAGCAGCCAGAGCTGAGCGACGCTCGCCCCAAAGACTACCACACCAACGATCAGGGCAAAGGCCGACGTGCCGATGGCAAAGAACGCTCCCACCGCCGTCTTGCTCAGCAACAGTGTCAGCAGCGACATCGGCGCGGCCAGCAGCCGGTCGTAGGTGCCCAGGCGCCGTTCCAGGGGGATGATGAACGGCCCGGCGGCAGCAGCGGTGAAAAAGACCGTCATAGCCAGCAGCCGGGCGACACCCTGGTTGGCGGCCATCTCCCGCTTAACTGAGAAGGAGAAGAACATGAAGAAGGGCATCAGAAAGCCGAACATGATCATTCCTGGCTGGAGATAGTAGACTTTCATGTCCTTGGCCGTCACGGTCCAGGCCTGTGTTACCTCGTCACGCAGTCGTTGCAGCCATCCGTCTTTCATCGTCCACCGCCCGTTTCACTTTTCATTCCCCGCCGCCGGGGCTTGCCTTCCTTCGCCTCGTGACGCACCGTGCCCACCTGTTGCCCGGTGATCTCAAGGAAAACGTCCTCCAGGCTGGGGCCGAGGGTGCTCAGACTGACCACCCGCAGTTCGCGCGAGTTAGCGTAGTCCATCACCTCTGGCAGGAGCGTCGACGGGTCCTTGGTGTACAGCCGCCATTTATCTCCCATCTTGACCGCTGTGGTCACCGCCGGCAAGGCGCCCAGCGCTTGACCGTGCGCCTGCCCGTCGGGATCCAACGCCACCTCCACCGACTGCACCCGCCGGAAGGCCGCCTTGAGGCGTTCCGGGGTGTCAATGGCCGCGATCTGGCCATGGTCGATGATAGCCACCCGGTCGCAGAGCTGGTTGGCCTCCTCGATCTGGTGCGTGGTCAGAAAGATCGTCGTTCCCTCGGTATTCAACTGGCGGATCAGGTCGCGGATGGCACGGGCGCTCTGGGCGTCCAGGCCCGGCGTCGGCTCGTCCAGGAAGAGCAGCGCCGGTTTGTGGATGATGGCCATGGCGATGCTCAACCGGCGGCGCATCCCTTTGGAAAAGTTCTCTGCCTTTACATCCCGCTTTTCCCACAGGCCGAAGGTCTCCAGTAGTTCCCGCGCTCGCGCCGTCCGGTCAGCATGGCCCACACGATAAAGCTTGGCGGTGAACATCAGGTTGTCCCAGGCAGTCAGTTCGGTGTAAACGTTAGACTCCTCCGGCACCAGGCCCATCTGCCGCTTGACGGGGTAGGCATCGTGGGCAAGGTCGTGGCCGTGGATGGTGATGCGACCTTCAGTGGGCTCCAGCAGGGTGGTCAGCATCCGCTGGGTGGTCGTCTTGCCTGCCCCGTTGGGCCCCAGGAAGCCAAAGACCTCACCCTGGCGCGCCTCAAAGTTGATGTGGTCCACGGCCAGAACGCCTGATTCCGGCCGGCCGTAGTACTTGGTCAGGTTGTTCACTTCGATGGCATTGTTCATCTGTTGCTTTCCCCCACTCTCTCAAGAAAGCTACCTTCAGGGCCGATTGATAGAGCCTGTACTGAGCCCGTCGAAGGGTCCGACCGGGCCATTGCCAGTCGAAAGTGCTCTGTCCCCAGGAAAAGCTGTCGCTTCTCTTCTGGCTCGTTCAGGATAGGCGATCCGCCCATCTGGGTGCGGTGGCAGCGGATAGCCGCCAGTTTCTGCTCCCAGACAGGAGCCACGTCCACGGTGAGGGTAACCTGCTCATCGGGCACGTCATGCAGGTGAGACAGCCCCAGAGCTCTGGCCACCGAGCGAGGCACGGCCAGGTGGTAGAGGGCTGCCGGGGCGTCCGGCCCCAAGGTGGCCGCCTGCTGAAAGGCCAGAGATGTCCAGCGGCTCACGGCCACGTGGTCGGGATGCCCCGACAGGCCGTCGGGCGGCCAGGTGAGGAGCACCTGGGGCCGCAATTCCTGGATGGCTGCCGATATCCGCGCCACGGCCTCTTCTTCGTCCACGTCGGTCAGCGTGCCGTCAAGGTAGTCCAGAAAGCGTGGAGGCTCGATGCCCAAGGCGGCACAAGCGCTGCGCAACTCGCGTTCGCGCACATCGGCCAGCTCGCCGGCGCGGCACAAGGGTGGATCGCCACGAGAGCCGGCTTCACCCCGTGTAGCCGTGAGTAGTTGCACACGAACACCACGCCGGGCCAGCAAGGCCAACGTGCCACCACAGCGGAATGACTCATCGTCGGGGTGGGCAGTGATGGTCAGTAATCTGCTATCGGTCATGGCTCCTCCTTGGGCAGGACCGGTGGGTGCTGGACCCACTGTGTTCACCAGCGTGGAGGCTACGTAGGCGGTGGCCCCGCAGAGAGTGCCGCGCCAAAGCCGCTGAGCAATAGTACTCCGATCCCCAGAGCGATGTTGAGAAACAGCAGCCCGATCTTGAGCTTTTCCTGGGCCGGGCTTTGGGGTCCGCTCCGGTGGCCGAGCACCAGGCTGCGGATCAACGTCACCGCGACCATCACCAACACCAGGATATGTTTGAGGCTCAACACCGTCGAGAAGGTGTTGCCGAAACTGAACAGTCCCTGGAAGGCCGGCGAGCGGTTGGACAGGAGTAGGCCGGTCAGTATCAGCCCCACGATACTCACATAGACCAGCACACTCAGCCTCTTCTGGATGGCATCCATGAGTTCTTTGGTTTGTGGCCCCATCCCCAACACCTTTTTGACCGACGGCAGGACCGCGATTCCCAGGGTGATCAGGCCGCCGATCCAGACAGCGGTGAACAGGTCGTGCAGGAATGTTACGATGGCGAATACAGTCTGTTTTGGCACGTTGGCTTTTTCTCCGTTTCCCAAATGGCAAGATGCCATCTTGCGCTATAGCCGTCAGGACATAGTCCCAGCGGCTCCTGGACCGGCCATAAGGAGTCAAGACCGGGTCTGACAGAAACCTCGCAGTAAATGAAAAAAGGCAGCCGCTTGGCCGCCTCTTTTTATTATGTGGTGCCCCCAAGGGGATTCGAACCCCTGTCGCAGGCTTGAAAGGCCTGAGTCCTAGTCCTCTAGACGATGGGGGCATGGCCACCTTGTGGTTGACCAGGACAGCCGCCATTCTAACACCGTTGCCTGAGAGCGTCAAGTTTAACCCTCGTCAATCTGCGAAATATGTCAATATGCCAGGATGCGGAATGATGACATTCCGACATTCTGACTAGCTGACAAGTGGAAGCAACAACAACGGAATCTCCATCTCGGCGCGGGTCAGGCCACCGTGATGGCCGCGGTATGGCTGGTCGAATCTGCCCTCTTCGTACCACCAAACGTTTCCATTGTCGCGGGGCAGGATCACCAGGTTACCGACGCGGGAGAGGAAAGCATCGGATACTGGCAGTGGCCCGAAGTATCCCCGCTGGATCAACGTCGATGTCTGGACGATATCGGCAGTGTCTTGAAGGTCCTCCTGCAGGAGCGCCTGGGCACCGGCCAGAGCAGCGTCGTTGACATAGAGAAACATATCCCGACAGGAACCGCCAGGGATGAGCAGATGTCCTTGCGAATTGACCCGCAACATGGGCTCCAGCTTGTGGAACTGGGGTAGCTGATGCAGATAGACGGTCTCCTCCGGATCGACCGTGACCTGGCCGTGGTCGGCCGTCAGCAGCACCAGAGTGTCGCTGGGGAGTCGACCAGCGTCGCGCCGGAACCAGCGCTCCAACTCGGAAAAACAGCTCTCGATCTCGGCCTGGGCCTGTGGCGAGTCAGGGCCGTATTCGTGCATGATGCCATCGATCATACCGAAGTAAAGGGCTGCCAGCGAAGCGCCTTGCTGTCGATCCAACAGTTCGGTCAGGTTCACCAGCGCCTCGGCCAGGGTCTTGTAGGGCATGATATCGGCCCCGCGGCTGATCAAATCCGAATAGGTGGACCGGGCGAAGGGAGCTGGCTGAAGGATGGTTGTGGTAACCCCGTATCCTGCCAACTGCTGGCCCAACGCTTCGCCGGTTGGCAGGATATCGGGGCCAGTGATCCCGGCCGTGCGCAACGTCTCTGGCTGGTGGTCGCCTGCGAACGAAAAGGGCAGGGGCCAGATCATGGTGTCCAGCTTGGGTTCATAGTAGCCCCACTCGAACACGCCATGTTGGCCCACAGGTAGGCCCGTGTAGAAGGTGGTAACGTGGGCTGCCGTCGTGGAGGGAAACTGGGAGGTCAGCCGGGTTGCGCTGCCCTGATCGGCGAAACGGCGCAGGAAGGGCAGATTGGACCGGTGTTGCTCGAAAAAACGCCATCCGAAAGCGTCGACGAACAGAACGATGACATTCTGGTACCGTTGCGGAAAGGGGGCAAAACCGTCGGGATGCAGATCGCTGGTTTCCTCTTCGACGAGCACAGCTTTGATGAACTGGGGGATCTGGCTGAAGCAGCCACCCTGGTAGTCGGGCGCAATGAATTCGTCGTGATCGAACAGGGTGTCTGGCATTGGATTCTTACTCCTGTGAGCGGGCTGTCGGCAAACGAACGATAGGTTCGGCTAGCAGCCGAAGGTTCCCTCATGCAAACTAACCGTGGGCCCGGCGACCGGCCGAACGTTGCCTACTGCAAACGGACCGTAGGTCCGGCTACCAGCCCGACATGGCTTCGTTGCGCCCGACAGTATAACACATGTGCCGCGGAATCCGCATAGGTGGGAGCTCGTTGGATCACATAGATTTTTGTCACGCTGGTAGCGTGACCTACAGTTTGGTCATTTTTTGTTGTCACAGGGTAACCGGCGCTGACGCGAAAAACCCATGCCGTGGAGGGCATGGGCTGTGATAGGTGGTGGCCCATACGGGACTCGAACCCGTGTCTCAGCCTTGAGAGGGCTGCATCCTAGGCCGCTAGACGAATGGGCCACGCCAAGGATCATTTTATGTACGAGGTTCGATTTGTCAAGTTGCCGCGGTGGTCATCGATCGTTGGCGAGCCACTGATTCAGGGTGGTATAGGTTCTGGAGTTACCATTGATGCCGTCGCGCAACTCACCGAGCGTGCCGGCATGCTCGGCGTAGGCGTTGTGACGGTGGATACTCTCAAAGTTCTCCTGGCGAGCCATAACGAAATCGTCGTCTGGCAGATAAGCATAGGACTCCAGGGTCAGCCGAAGCATTTCGCGGACGACATCCTCGACGAAGCGAGGGTTGCGGTGGGCCTTGTTGACCACGAAGAATTCATCGGTCCGCTTCAGCAATTCGTATATCTCGGAACTCATGGACTGCTCGACGATGTGCACCAGATCAAAGGCATGGATTTCCTGCCTGGTACCGATCATCAAGGTACCACGCCCTCGCTGGTTATGGGTCGCCAACGGGATCAAGTCGAGGATTCGATCGGCCTCAGCCGGGCCCATGCCTTGCTCTTCCTGCAGAACCTGTTTTGAGTAACTGCGGACCATATCCTGGGCGCAGGGGCAGGCGGTCAGCCCATCGGCTTCTACGCCCACCAGCCGGCGCGTGCCCTGGCGGTCAGCCTCGGCCATGCCGATCAACGTGTAGATCGACTGGGTCCGTTTGCCCGACACAGGTGCCTGTTTTCGCATAGCAAACTTGGCGCGCACGTGCACCTCGGCTCGCAGCGCCTGCTGACTGCTTAGTACCTCTATAGCCAGTTTCTCCGCGAAGGTCTCGATGTCGGGCGCCTTGCGGACAATCATGCCCTCGATCACATTCTCCAGCTGGTCGCTGAAGCGGGACATATGGACTCCCGCCTGGGCTGGCGCCAGGTCCACAAAAAGATCCACGGTGGCATAAAAGAGGTTGTCGCCACCTTTTTCCGTAAGACGGATAATGCGTTCCAGGTTGGTAACACCGACCCGGCTGAGGCCAATTTCCACATGGGGAACACCGTTTTGAACATCGTGGTCGAGGGGCAGTTCCAAACAGCGGGTCGCCGGGAGAACGCCCTCAGTTTCGACAAGATTGAGGTGTTGGCTGGCAGTGAGACCGGTAGCCGGGTGCAGAACATCCGGAGCGATCTCTGACAGCGGCACCAGCACGAAAGCCCGTTCGTTCATCTTTGGATGGGGAATCGTCAGGGCCGGGGTGTCGAGGATCAGGTCGTCGTAGAGCAGGATGTCGATGTCAATCAATCTTGGGCCATAGCGGAAGGAAGAAAGGCGCCCCATGCGCTGTTCAACCTGTTTGATGAACTGAAGCAGTTTTTCGGGTGACAGCTCGGTGACTCCCTGGACCACAATGTTGATGAAATCGGGTTGTTTCGTATAGCCAACCGGCTTTGTCTCGTAGCATGAGGAGATTGCCTCGATGTCGATCTGGCTGCGAAGCATCTGTACCGCTTGTGCCAGGTTGTTTTGGCGATCGCCCAGATTGGAGCCCAGGCCCAGGAGGAGGGAATGCATGGTGAAAGCCTTTCTCGCTTGGTATTGACTTGCTCTTGAGCGATTATACCTGAGCGAGGGGCGTTTGAGAAGAGGGATGAAACGAATGCCGATGGCCGGCGCATGGGGGATGGTGAGAGGGATGGAATAAGGCGGGACGGGATGGGCCGATGGAGGGTGATTGCCAGGGGGATTGCCGGTTCGTTGCAGGTCGGCTATAATCTGGCAGCATGAGTGATAAGATGGACGATCCTGCAAACTCCACGGTTGACTTCGAACTTATCGAGCCGCTGAACGAGCGCGAGCTGGACATCCTGGCGCTGTTTGCCGGGCACCGCACCAATCAGGAGATCGCCGACGCCCTGTTCCTCAGCCTGAACACCGTGAAATGGTATGCCCGCCAGATATGCGGCAAGTTGGCGGTGGCCAACCCGACGTGGGCTTTCGTTTCTATCAGGCCGACAGCACGCCCGAGGAACAATTGGGCCAATTTCTGCGACGGAAACATATGTTGTTGGTGTTGGATAACTTCGAGCATCTGATCGGTGAGGCAACCCTGCACTTCGTGACCGACTTGCTGGCGACCGCGCCCGATGTCACGGTGCTGGTGACCTCACGCGTGCGATTGAACATCCAGGGCGAGCAGCTCTTTCCGTTGCACGTCCTCGATGTACCCCAGTCAGTCACACAAGGGGAAACGAAAGTCATCGCAACCGACATCACCACTGCGGCGGAAGCGTTGAGCGCGCAGCAACGGGCGGAGGCGGAAGAGAGAGGTCGGGTGCGGGATCTGTGGGAGGTTGCAGCGAAGCTGGCCGGGGATTTGGCTGAGCAAGGATAACTAGAACGATCACATCTTTGTCACCCCGGGCACGCGCGTCCTCGATGCAGCATTCGTGGACGATCCCGCTTCCGATCATCCGGCAGTGACGGCGACGATTGGGGGATAAGGGTTGTCAGCAAATCTTGATAGAATGAGACGCCAGACGCTTGTAACGCAAAGCGTCTGGCGTCGTCGGGATTGCCACACTGAGCAGCCGATGGCTGCTAGCGAACGGTTGACTGGGCGACGTGTACATCGAAGGGCAACCAACCGAAGGTCGGATCGTGTGTTCAGATGGTTCGAACTCCTGGGCCAGCTCCCGTGGCATGCATCCTGCTCGGGCCAACGCCATGATCTGTTCACGAAATTCTGGCGGGTATGGTGGTCGCGTTCTCGGCATCATGGACTCCTTTCACCGCTTGATTATCTCACAAGCGTTCAGATGTCCACAAAACCAGGTCAACTCCACGACCATCACGCCTATTCTCACGTTTGCAGGAACAAATTTGCATTATCCGCCTTCTCTGCTGTAGGCAATATCCTTGAAGATGAAGGATATTAACCGGCTATTGAGCAGCGCAGTTAAGTATTTTTCGCTTTTCGTATTGGAGATACGAGCGCAGCGAGCGTCTCGCCTATCGGCTGAGTTAGCCAGATTTTTTGGGGAGTGACGTGGACTTGTTCAACTGCCTACACTACGAAATTACTCCCCTGATAATCTTTCAGCGGTTACCTTACTTTATAGTTGGCCCCTTTGTCAAGACCACGGATCGACGAATCTAAGGTGATAGACATAACGTTCTGGTCGTCGTAGTAGAGTCTGTTGAAATGTGGAAAACCCGGAGTGTCTGCCACGGAGGCGCCGGGCGTCCATATTTCAATGGCCCAGTGCTGCTGATCAGGCATAGTGGACCTCAGCCGGCGTACATACAATAGTCCAGACGTTAGCTAGCTCTCGCGTCGCTGACCTCTCGGTCCGCCTACCTCTCGGATCGGTTGCTACCGTGCTGGCGTGGCGTGCTACCTCACGGTACGCCGCCCGAAAGGGCCGCCTCGCCAATAGGCGTGCTTTGCATCGGCGTGCTGGCGTGACGTCACACACCGCTTGCTGCCTCCCGGCACGCCTAGCTCACGCACCGCTTGCTGCCTCTCGGCACGCCTACCTCTCGGATCGGTTGCTACCGTGCTGGCGTAGCGTGCTGGCGTAGCGTGGTGTAGTCGCTCATCGTTGTAGAACTGGAAGTAGTTGCGCAAACCGACTTCGAGCTCAGGAACCGAGGAGTAGTCCATGAGATAGATGTTTTCATACTTGACGGTGCGCCAGAGGCGTTCGACGAAGATATTGTCCAATGCTCGGCCTCGGCCATCCATGCTTACCTGAACGCCGGCGGCCTGGACCGTATCGGTGAATGCCTGGGCTGTGAATTGAGCGCCTTAACCGGAATCCAGGATATCCGCCCTGCCTTGCTCCAGTGCTTGGTGCAGAGCGACCAAACAGACGGGGCCAATTTATACCCTTCAGCGACTGGTTATGCGGCCTCACAGTCTCAAGAAACAACGAGTCAGTTGACCAAAATTAGGTTTGCAGAACCGTATCTAGAAAACCGAGTTGTATCTTCACCACATGTTCTACCTTTCGCATGTCGGCATGTGTCAACCTGCCCGCTCGGTTGATTAAACGCTGTTTGCTCACTGTAGTCAGCTGGTCTGCCATTGCCTTGCTATGCCTATCCTTGAGCGTCACAACTGCCTCGCTGGGATAGACGTGACCTACCCGAGTTGTCAGGGGCACAACCTGTACACGGTTAAGGTGTTTGTTTGCTGCATCATTGCTGATGATGACCGCTGGACGCTTTTTCCTAATCTCACCGCCAACCGACGGGTCAAAGTTCACCCACCATACCTCACCGCGTTTCATCGCTCACGTCTCCAACAGTGGCTTCCGCCCATTCCAATGCTTCCGCTTCGCGTTCTTCATCCTGAGCCATTTGCCTGTAGGCGGCTTCTAACTCTTGATAAAGCACATATGGGCGTACCAAGTCTTCGATGAAGCGACTAATGCGACGGCGTCCTATGACTGCATACAGTCCATCATAGACCTGCTCATCAATGGTAATGGTCAGTTTCTTTTGCATTATGCACCTCCCTGCAAGTGTATACGTACATCACACGTATAATATAATGCCAAGCAGGGAAAAGATCAAGCGGCGTAGGGAAGTATTGGCTGTGGAGCAGGCCGCCGAACGCCACCGTTCACCGGCCCGCGGCTCCGGTGCAACGGATTATTATCCCGCCTTCTCGTCACAGCATGCATCAGTTTGTGGCACGAGATCCGAATACTGTTGGTTGAATGCGGACAAAACCAATTCCCGAATGTCGTCGGGAACGCGTTGGCGCTGCCAGTCATGTTCTTTGGCAACGGCATCAACGTCGTTTTCCCCGGATGCCGAGGTTACGGTTTTGAGCGCATAAGCCGCTGCATTGATTGCATGATCAGCCATGTGGGTGGTTGCGACGGCATGCCCGGCAGCCGTCAGTTGGATCAAACGCTACATTCAGTTTCAACAATGCCAGAACCGGGATGAGCTGTCATAAGCGCCGCGTGACGACTTCGAAGGCTTCCTCAATCATCTCGCCAATGACCTCAACCTTAGCGCTTCCTCGATCAATCAGGCGCTGGGGGCGCTCATTTATCTCCATTAATCGGTGCTTCGTGTCGAAATGCCCTATCTGGAAATACCTCGGCAAAAATCTGTCAAAACATTACAACATCCCCTTGATGATAATGAAGCCAAAGCATTGCTTTCACACTTGCATGGCAGAGACTATCTTCTCGCCGCTATCATGTATGGGGCTGGGCTGCGTGTTAAAGAAACTGCCTTCCCTTCACAGCGACTCAGCCGCCATCGCCGCGAACCGGACAACACGACCCTGTATCGTTTTCATGTCAGCCCAAATTTGGTTTCTCGCAGTGTCAAATCCGCTGCACAAGCCGCTGGCATCGACAAGCGAGTTACCCCACACATTTTACGACACAGCTTTGCCGTTCCAACCAGACTCCCAAGACCTGAGACCGGTTTACCCAATATCCAATGACCAACCCGAGCCACTAGGCCCAAGGGAAGAGTAGCGAAGTGTTCAGGGGAAAAACTGGGACCCCAGGTATTCCACAAGAGCTGGATCGAGCTCTTCTCCGGCCGCGCCCAACTGGAGTGACTGGAGGCGAGATTCAAAGCGCGTCAAGGCACCCGGATTGTTGCATCCTGGACCGAGCAGCACGACATCACCATCGAAATAACAGACGTCCAGGTCACGTTCCTCTGTAATCCAACGCATTAGCCCATAGTACAGCCGCGGCTGCACCCCGTAACGGTGATCGTTCAGATCGACCAAGACCCAGTCGACACGGTCGGCAATCCTGAGTATCCGCGGGTCGTGCAGCAAATAGAGGTCCTGCCGGTTGGCAAGATGGGGCGCGTAGGCCTCAGTCGTCGCGACCGAACCGTCAACCGGAAGAAGCTTCTCGGCCTGCCAGAAGTGTTCTCCTTCGATC
This sequence comes from Chloroflexota bacterium, assembly GCA_034717495.1. Lineage (NCBI taxonomy): Bacteria > Bacillati > Chloroflexota > Chloroflexota bacterium. The sequence goes on from JAYELL010000040.1 coordinate 35,632, forward strand.
TGCCCTTGCAGGCTATAGTTTTCCCAGTCGGACGGGCCTGCATCAGCCTGCCAGAACTGGTCGAAAAGGCCTGCCAACAGGGCGCAGGCGATCATCCACGACAGGACCAGGACCAGCCAGGAGTAACGGGGAGAAGAAGCGACTTGCGGAATGCGATCTGCGAAACCAGGTGAAGCGGGGGCCTGCTCCGCTGCCTCGAATCGCAGAAACCTGCGTGTTGCAGCCATACCGTAGACGGCCGCAGCAAAGACGATGGCAATCAACGGGGCGGCATAGTGGAAATAGATGGACGACTGGTATAAATTGCCTGCCAGCCAATTGATCGCCAGCGATGGCAAGGCCACAAGAATGGCGGGACTGAGCAGGGAGAGAAATCCGACGGGCAACAGGAACTTGAAAAGCATCCAGAGGCGTCGCGGATCGCTGACAGTGTGGCTCAGCAGGAGTTCAGGGTTTCGAATCAATCCTGACACGATGTCCGCCGGGCTGGCACCCAACCAGGCGTAGCGAGCCAGGGTGTCGGATGGGGCGCTGCGGAAGAGAGGGATGACGAAAAACAGAGCCAACAGCGACCAAAGCAGACCCGCGATCGTCCAGCCTATTCCCAGGGAACGATACGGGCGTTTGCGCCACCAGACGAAAAGCCCGAATGCGGCCACGGTGAGGCCGATATCCTCCTTGCAGAGCAGGGAAAGGAACAGGGAAACGCAAAGAATTCCTGGCCTCTCGGCCTCAAGCGCCCAAAAGGCCAGCAGAAGCAAGGGCACCACCAGTACTTCCTCGTGGAATTCAAAGCGATTGACGAAACCCAAAGCGGGATAGGTCAAAAAGAGCGCTGCCAGGACCAGGGAACTTACCCGGGATCCCCGGGGCCAGAGGGGTGTCAGGATCTGGCGGGCCAGGGCTACCAGAGGAATGGCTGCCAATGCCAGGGCCGCTGCCTGAAGGATCAGCAGGGCCCTGGGATCGGGCCAGAGCCAGTAGATGGGCGCCAGGATCAGGATGATTGGCGAGACATGGTCGCCCAGGTAATTCTCCACTTCGACCGATGAGGCAAAGGGGCGTCCCTGGCTGGTGTTCCAGAAGACCTGGCTGTGCAGCCCCAGGTCGTATGCCTTGGAGTTGAATGCCTGGTGCCGGGCGATGCTGAATGCGGCGAGGATCAACGTGGAACCAATCACCATAGCCACGATGATTATCAGCGTTCGTTTGCCCTGTGCCAGCCAGTCATCCAGCCTGACAAGATAACCGGCCAACCATCCCGCAACGCGGCTCAACGGCTGCCGGAGCAGCAGAAGGGCTATGAGGGCGGCTGCCAGAAATGCCAGGCTGATGCGCACTTCCGACAGCAGGCTCAGGTTGAATTCGGTTGCGGGTGTGCCGGCAGGAACCAGGGTGCCCAGCCATCGCTGGGGTGTCAGGGTGAACCAGGAAAGGACCACCAGGGCAAAAACAGCTGCTGCCAGGAGCATCCGTTGCCAGGGTAGGCGGTCCGCTGGGTTCACAACCAGGCCTCCTGGGGCAGCGGTGGGTCGAAACGGTCCACCGACATTGCGGCGCGGATCTCCCCGACGGTGGTACCGCGATGGTTTTTGACCGGGGGGTTACGAAGGGGCTGCAGGCGTTGCATTGTCCCGGCGTCCACGAGATCGAGGCTCTCCAGCAGGGAGACGATAACAGCTCCCAGGGCGCGGGGATTGCCGTCGGCGACCTTCAGGGCGATGCCGAGCGAACGATCATTACCTGCTTTGATGGCAATGCCCTGATATCCCTCGGCGCCCCCCTTGCAAACAATGGCACCTTTGCCTGCTTGCATCAACTGGTCATCCAGCGCACCGTGATTGGAGACGAGATGGGGATAGGCTTGCATTGCGCTCACGACGCGCCGGCACTCAGGAGGTGCATCGGGGGCACTCAGACGGGCGAAGGCCAGAGCGGCATTAGCCAGTGGCACAGCGAAGGTGGGGAGGGAGCAGCCATCGCTGGCAGTAATGATGGCAGCCATCGGATAGGAGGCCATCTCCGAAAAACGGGCCAATATCGCTCGCTGCACAGGATGATCGAGCCCGGTGTAATCCAGGTCCTGGCTCGCCCAGAAGCGAGCCAGGGTCAACATGCCAGCGTGTTTGCCTGAACAGTTATTGTGGCGCGCATCGGCCTCTTGCCCTGCCGCCGCCAACCTGCGGTGAGCCTCCTGATCGATAGGCCAATGGGTGCCGCAGCGCAGGAATGATTGATTGAGCCCTATGGCATCCAGAATGTCCTGAACGGCTGCAACATGGGTTTCAGTGCCATGGTGGGAGGCGCACATGATGGCCAGGGCTTCCTGGTCAAGGTCATAGTGGTCCAGTGCGCCGCTTGCAACTGTGGGAAGGGCCTGAAACGGTTTTGCGGAGGAGCGGAGATAGGTAACGTATTTGGGATTGCCCGCGGCCGCCAGCAGGGCTCCCCGATTGTCGACTACAGCCAATGCCCCGAGATGGCTGCTTTCAACTATCTCGCCGCGTGTAACCATTGCCAAAGGTGTCATATCCATCGTGTTGGGCGAAGGGTCTGCGCCGTCAGTGGCGAGAGAGGGGTGGCCTGTTGTCATGGGAGCAGGATCAGAACTGACTGATGTGGGACTGGAAGGGCAGTCCGGCCAAAATGGTTCAGGGGGTGTCGGTCGTTGCTTCCCCGGCCTTAGCATCTTCGCTATCGATCGGCGCCTTGCCCGATTCGCCCGGTTCACCCTTGGCCTCCGGTGATTCCGCCGGTTCGGGCGGTTCTGCCGGTAGCAGTTTGGCTGCCGCCTCGGCTGCTGCCAAGGCGGCTTTCTTGTTTTCGTTGTAGACCCGATTGATTCCCTGCTTGATTTGAGCCTCGATCTTGCTCTGGCGTTCCTGAGGAATCGGGAAATAGGGAACCAGGCCTTTGACCAGTGCGCTGGCCGTTTCCTGTTTGGTGTATCCCTTGTTGAAGAGGGTTCGTACCTGGCGTCTGACGAGACGAATGTACTCAGAGAGAGGTGTGGTTGAATCAGCGGTCGTCAGGGGGCCGTGCCCGGGTACGATGATAGCAGGTTTCAATCGGCGAATATAGCTGAGCGCGTCCAGCCACTGTTTGCTGTTAGATTGGGCCATGTAGGGATGTTGATCGAACCAGACAGTGTCGCCGGCAAACAGGATTTTCGATTCTGGCAGCCATGTCAAGATCGTTGCCTCGGTGTGACCACCCACATGGATGAGGCGCACAGTTGGACCTCCATGCTCGATATCAAGGCGGTTATCGAAGGTGATCGTCGGCCGAACGATGGTGAGATTGGTGAACTCCGCCTGGATCTTCGGTTCCCGTTTGAATGAATCGATGACCCGCTGGCAGAAATTGGCGCCGTATCCGCGCATGTTTTTCCAGGCCAGCTCATGCGCGATGACCGGGGCATTGTAGAACTGGTTCCCCAACACATGACCACGGTGGTGATCGGTGTTGACAATGTAAAGATTGGGCTTTTTCCTCGTGACGCGGCGGATGTACGCCAGCCACTTCGCGTTGTCGGAGGGCAGCATGGGCGTGTCGATGATGATGTTTCCGTCACGGGTCTCGACCAGGCCAACGTTCGACCCTCTGAATCCCTGATGGATGTGAATACCACGAGCGATCTCTTCCATGTTTGCCTTCTTACTTCCAGTTGATCTCCGATCCGACCGTTTTGTTCGGTGGGACGCCAAATTATAGCATATCCCCATTCCTTTTGCCAGCAGATTCACGAATTCGGCGGCTACTGGCTTCGGCGGAACGTCTCTCCCGGGAATCTGGATGATCGGAGGCCTAAATCTGTTCCCCGATGGCCTCTCGAAGCTGCTGGGTGATACGGGCAAACCGGGGGCTGCCCATGATGTCGACATTTCGTGGCCGTGGCAGATCGATAGGAATCTCAAGAACGATCCGGCCCGGCCGTTGGCTCATCACCAATACCCGATCGGCCAGAAAGACGGCTTCAGGAATGCTGTGGGTTACCATCACGGCCGTGTAGTCATAAGTTTGCCGGATGCGCAGCAACTCCATGTTCATCCGTTCTCGGGTGATGGCATCCAACGCGCCAAAGGGTTCGTCCAGAAGCAGTACTTCCGGTTCGTGGACCAAGGTTCGCGCCAGCGCTGTCCGTTGCGCCATGCCGCCCGAAAGCTGGCGTGGATAGGCGTGTTCAAAGCCATCCAACCCTACCAGATGAAGTACTTCCAGCGAGCGTTGTTCCATCTCAGCGGCAGGCATGTGCTGAAGCTCCAGAGGCAGGGCAACGTTGCGCAGCACTGTGCGCCACGGCATCAGGTTGGCATGTTGGAAGACGTAGCCTACCTCGGAGCGCGGTTCTGTCAGTTCCTGATTTTTCAAGAAGACGTGACCCTGCGAGGGAGTAAGAAGACCACCAAGAATGCGCAGCAAGGTTGTTTTTCCGCAGCCCGACGGCCCCACCACGCAGACGAATTCGCCGTCCAGGACGCTCATGTTTGTTTTTGCCAGAGCAGCGGTCGGGCGACCGCCATTCGCCGGCGGGTAGGTCAACGCCACCTCTTCGGCTTGCAGCAAAGGGGCGGGGGACACAGGGCGCGCTCCTGAACTGGCCGTAGGCATCGGGACAGAGAAAAAAAGCATGGTCTGTGGTCGCTGGGATCCGATAATCAGGTTAATCCATCGTGGCCGAGTCCACGAACTGATTGGTGAACAGGTCTTCCGGCACAACCGCCCGGTCGATCAGTCCCACCTCCAGCATGAATTCGGCGGCTTCCTGCCATGATTGGGGATCGCTTTGCCCTAAATCCTCGGCTGAAGCTTGCCACATCTCCAGGGTGGCATCGAACACGGCCCGGTTGATCGCCCTGGCGTCGCCGCCTGCTTCGGGCACGGCTCTCAGGCTCATTTCAAAGGCTTCATCCGGGTTGTCGAGGGTATAACGAATCGCCTTGAGCAGGGCGGTGACCGTCTTTTGAACCACCTCAGGCTGCCTGGCAATCAGACGATCGCTGACCACCAATCCGTTGGATGGCAAATCGATATACTCGGAGACGGCGATGACGCTGACCGGTTCGCCGTTCATCTTGAGTTGCACCGGCCCATTGGCGATGTAATCGATGGCAGCATCGACCCGTCCCTGGCTGACGGCTGCAGCCTGGCTGAAACCGATGGTCTCCAGGGTCACCTCTTCCTCCGGTATTCCTGTGGCATAGACCATGGCCTTCCAGGCCACCAGGCTTGCGCCAAACATGCCAGAGATGCCAACCCGGCGACCAGCCAGGTCTGCCGGTCCGGTGATATTCTTGTCTTCGAGGGCGAAGATCCCGACCGGAAATTCGCGGTACCAGGCCATCGCATAGGTCACAGGAAGTTCCTGAGCCCTGGCCAGAATGACCTGTTCACCGCTGGCAACAACAAAGGGCATAACATCGGTGGCGACCAGCTTGAGGAAATCGGTCTCGGAGCCATGTTGGAAGGTCACTTCCAGGCCCTGCTCCTCAAACAGGCCCATTTCCTGGGCCACGTAGAAAGGTGCAAATTGAACACTGGGGATGTAGCCGAGGCCCATGACCAGCTCGACCGGTTCGGTCCCGGAGGGCTGTTCCGCGACCTGTTCACCGGCTATCGTCAGCGGTTCGGCTGGAAGGGTGCAGCCGGCGACAAGTAAGATAAACAGGAAAAGGCTCGTGAGCAGCGTGCTGAGTTTATTGTTCAAGATGGTGCCTCGCTTTCTTTGTTGCTATGTGGCGGGACTACTGGTGTACTGTCCCAGGATTATTGAATCCGCTGCCATGCCAGCAGCCTGTGTTCCAGCCAGTTCACAACGCCGTACAACGTCACCGCGATGACAACCAATGTGCCCAGGGCGACAAAGAGCAGTGGCGTATCAAGAATGCCGCGGGAAAGATTGATCAGGAACCCGAGTCCGCGATCGGCGCCCACGAACTCGGCCACGACGGCACCAATCACCGCCAGGGTTACTCCAATCTTCAGCCCGCCGAAGAGTACCGGCAGCGCGGCAGGGATCTCCAACTTGGTGAAGGTCTGCCAGCGCGAAGCCCGCAACGACTGCATAAGTGCCATCAGATCTGGCTCCACCGATCGTATGCCGACGATGGTGTTTATCAAGGTCGGGAAGAAGATGGTCAATGCGCAGATCAACACTTTGCTGAGACCAGGTGATCTGATCCAGATCACCAACAGGGGGGCCAGCGCGATAATCGGTATTGCCTGTGAGGCGACCAGGTAGGGCGAGAGCAGCCGTTCCAGCCTGCGAGACTTGGCGAGAAAGTATCCCAGTACTGTAGCAGCGCTCAAACCAAGAAGCAAACCGGCGAAGATCTCCAGGACCGTGATCTGCATGTGGTACCACAGCGAGCCGTCGCCAATCACGGCAAACATCTTTTTGCCAACGACCGACGGTGCTGGCAGGATGAAGGTAGGATAATCACCCCACTTGACCAGTTGATCCCAGAGTACCAGCACGATTACCGCTGCCACCGGGGCCAGAAGCAGTTCCGCGTGTAAGCGCTCATGCCATGTCCGGGCGACTACTGCACCTTCGTCGGTGGTGTTGGAGATCGTTTGATCAGAAGTCCACATCATAACCTGCCTCGATAGGCGGCACAGTCGAATCGATGCCCGACCAGTGCCGTAGGGGGCAAGGCGCGCGCGGAAGGGGGACATCTGTGTCACTGTGGGTCGATCAAAGGTCATTCCCGAACGCAGAAGCCCCCGCGGTCGTGGAATGACCTTTGGGGGATCTTACGACGCAACTCAGATGCGTATCGAGCAGATTCCACCGGGAACTCCGCGGAGTCCAGGCAAAAACGCCCTGCCTTCTCCCATCCGGACTTTACCGTCGGCTCTGGCTTTGATAGGATCGTACCAGATCCACCGCAGAATGCGGGTCACGGGCTCGAAACGGTGTCACAGACCGTCCCACACCGCCGGTCGGGAATTGAAAGATCCCGGGTACTTTCGCTGATCTCTCTCACCCTGCCCCGAAGGCTCAACCTGCTATCTAATTGTGAGCATTATAACATGGGCAATTCGGTGGGTCAAGGAACCTGGATTCCTTAATCCGGGGAATGCACACTGCCTGACGAAGTGTGGAAGATTCGATCAGTGGCCCAGCAGAGCCACGCTTTTTTCCCGTGGTTGATGGACCAGGACGCTCTCTCCAAACCGCTCCAGGAGTTCCTGGATGCCGGCGCAGCGGGGCTTCAGCCGAGGCTCCTTGACGCGCCATTTTCCCGTGACCTGATTGATGACCAGCAAGCTGTCGCCCAGGATCTGTAGCTCAGTAGCCGCGGGATCGATTCCCATGTCTTCTAATTCAGCGAGAACGGCTTCCAGGGCGGCGGTCAGCGTGTCGTATTCAGCTTCGTTGTTGGTCATGTCGGGTCCGAAGTCGAGGCGAACTACAGGGTCGACCTCGCCATCCCAACTGATGAGGTAGCTTCCGTAGCCCTGTCCCGGATTGCCCTTGCTGCCACCATCGAAAACCAGTTCCATGTGGACGCCTGGTGGGGGATCCGTGACCGGCGCCTCCTGTTCCAGCGCAGAGACCTCTTCTTCGATCAAGGCCGGGGTTGGTTCGCCGGCGGTTTCAGCACCGGGGATCACACTGCGGGGAACTGCGTCGAGGCTTAAAAGATCTTCTTCTTCAAGGCCGGCAAAGCTCTCTTCGGGAAGCAGATCCATCTGTTGAGCACGACGCAACAGGCGTTCCCGTTGTTTAGGTTCAAGCTTTGCGATGGCTGCTAAAAGATCATCCAGTGCAGTCATGGTGTACCCTTCAGGACGGTTGCTTGCCCTGTTTCTTCTGATACAGGTAATAGAGATTTGCCTGGTGGAGACGCTGAACCATGCCATCAAGCGGAATGCGCGACTTTCCACATTCCTCAATACTCATTTCCAGCAGGCTCTGGGCCGGCGCGTCGATCGCAATATGTTCATCGACCGCCTTCTCGATGCAATCCAGATAATCAAGACTTGATTGAATGGTTCCCCTGATCTCGCCACGCAGCAGCACATCGCCGTGCCCCTGGACCACGTTATCCAGTCCCTGAACTTCGATCGCGTTCAGTGACTTGCGAAGATCTGCCATGTTGCCGCCTACCTGAAAATCGATGTAGGGTACTGGCAGGATCGTGTCACTGGCAAAGAGTACCTTATCCTCCTTGATTCGTACCGTGATCACATCGGGACTGTGGCCAGGCGAGTGGTGCAAAGTGATTGTTTTTCCCCCGATGCGAAGCACCAGGGAGTTGTCAAAGACAATTCTTGGCATGCGCAGTTGCACGGCCGACAGCTGGGGGGACTGGCTCTGGGCAAGTGCCAGGTTGTCCTCACCAGATCGCAGCAGATAATCGCGGCAGCGGCGATGGCCGATTAACTCGGCTTCGGGGAAGAGGTAGCTTCCCATGATGTGATCAGCATGGGCGTGGGTGAGGATGAGGTAACGAATGCCCTGGGGACAACGGCGAAGGGCAAATTCCCGCATTCGTTGGGTCTCCGAAGGAAAGGGCAACGTGTCAATAATCACCGCACCTTCGTCGGTTACGATCACACCTGCCATCACCTGCAGGTATATTTCACTGCGAAATACGTAAATGTCGAGGGCAACCCGCTCTCGCAGCATACGACCTCATATCCTTTCGTCAAGAAAAAACCGCCGGCCATACGGCCGCCGGCCTGAGCATTCTATGTTCCCCGCCATGCCGTGTGTCTCCGAGTTTTGAACCTGCTTTCGCAGGTGGGAAACTTATCGGCGGCGTTCACCTTGCCAGTCCCGAAGGCAAGCCTCCGGGGGCTATCGTGTTTTCCGTCGAAATCTCGAAACCCTTCTTCTAGGTGTTGGCTCAAAACGTTAGAACGACATCACGTACACGGCAGGGTACGATGACATTAGTGTAGCATAGCTGGTGGATTTCTGCAAGTCAAATGCAAACATCCGGCAGGGCAATCGCGTGTAGAAGAGAGTGCCGCAAACAGCCGGTAGCAACTCAATCTCGCATCCGGGAGCTCTGCGAACGCGCCGATTCCCCGGGTCGGCGCCGGGTGTTGTCAGGCTGCCATCGGGAGGGGCACAGACATTCTACGATTGTCCTACGACCTCGTAATGTACGACCCCAGGCTCAAATTCGAGCAAAAAGTCTTGGTCTTCAGGGTAGTATTTTGCCAACTCTGCATCCTCTCCGGCGAAACCCTTGATCACATCCAGATTCTGCCAAAACGTCATAGTAATGAAATGGGTGACTTCACCTTCTTTGCGCTCCAGAATGTGGACGCTGATATTGCCCACAACCGAGTGATAATCGAGAATAGCCCGTTCGTTCAGAAACGCTCGATATGCCTGTGCCTTTTCCGTTGGCACGCGCCCATGCCACATACGTACAATCATTTTGTCTCCTTACTGTCAGGCAGCTTTGTGAACCTCAATTGGTCTCTCTGTCACGATAACAATGGGTGGATCATGGTTCACGGAAAGCACATTGAACTGGCTCGCCTCGATCATTTGCTGAAGTTCTCCGGCGGTCCAGTACCGGGCATTGCTCTCCACGGTGCTTTCTGTGCATCCCATACGAAGCGTCCATCATGGCCGCCCCATCATCTTTGCCTGATTGAAATCATCGTCGCTGATAGGATATTCCGCCGTTTTCTCCCGTAGGTGACGTGCTCTTATCAAAGAGGTTTCCGGAGGAATTCTGTTGCTACGAATCGCTTTCTCAATGCATACAAGAATTTCGCTATAGAGACTTCGGCGATTCATTGCCGCGTATCGCTTTAATTGAGTGTAAAGCTCCTCATGAATATGCTGTACGGTCAGTGTAGGCATATCACAACCTCCATAGTGGTTTCGTTTCGACATCATTATGGAGGAACTGCTGCGCTTTGTCAAGCATTTTTCAAGAAGGCGGCTAACGGTTACATCAGGCGCTCGGCGGCGGCGTAGCGTCGTACTTTGACAACGTAAGCTGCCGCCGGTTTTTCGCGCACCAGCCCGCGACTGAAGCCCAGGTTTGGGTCGCTCTCATCGAGCGGGCGGTTGGGCATGTTTTGCGCCAGGCATCAACCGCAGGAAACGCCGTCGCAGGCCCACAAGCCTGGGTGCCGGAGTGGAAACATGCCTGAAATCCAACCTGATGGACGCTCGCATGGTTTTCGTGTATAATCGACAAAATCGGTCAACCGGGTGACAGGCTATTTCGCGGAGGTCCAACATGACACGTCCCCTGAACGATACCGAATACATTTTTGGATTACACGATCCCGGCGGTGAGGAGCTTATGCTGGATGCAAAGCGTCCCGGCTGGATCGTATTCTCCGAAACCATCGGTCGAGATCCGGATGATGAGACTGGCTTCGACTATTCCTATTGGTCTGAACAGGGGTTGGGGATCATCGTACGGCTCAACCATGGCCACGATCCGGATGGCACCATCCCTCTCAGCCAGCACTACGAGGACTTTGCCCAACGCTGCGCCAACTATGTGGCCAACAGCCAGAGTTGCCACATCTGGATCATTGGCAACGAGATGAACTTCCCGGCCGAACAGCCGAAGTTGGAGGCCCGCAATGTTGAGCCGGTCCAGGTTCGGGCGGCTGATGATGCCTCGGATCAGCCAACGCCAACCATCAGGGAGCAGCCGCAACGATTCAGCGCGCTGGGCTCCGACCAGGCTGGTAATCGTTCTGTTGAAGAACGGGAGTCGATTACACCGGCCCTTTACACCCGCTGTTATCGACTCTGTCGCAAGGCAATCGGCAGCAAACCAGGGCACGAGAGTGATCAGGTTCTGGTGGGCGCAGTGGCGCCGTGGAACAACCAAACCAGGAGCGATGAAAACCAAATCGGTGATTGGGTCCGCTACTTCGAAGCGATTCTCAGCAGGCTGGGACCCGATGGTTGTGATGGCTTCGCTCTGCACGCCTATACCCACGGCGCGGATCCCGATCTGGTTAGCAGCGATACCAAAATGGAGGCTCCCTTCGCCGACCGCCACTATCACTTCCGGGTCTACCAGGATTTTCTTGCGGCGGTCCCACTCAATATGCGTCATCTGCCAGCCTACATTACGGAGACTGACCAGGATCAGGCCTGGCAAAATGAAAACTCCGGCTGGGTGCGTAAGGCTTACGGCGAGATAAATCGATGGAACAAGGACGAGGGGCATCAGCAGGTAAGGGCCCTGGTGCTGTTTCGTTGGAGGCGCAAGGACAAATGGTATATCGAGGCCAAAAAAGGTGTTATCGATGATTTCCGCAGGGCCATGCGCTGGCGTCATCGATGGCAGCAGTACCGGCCGGCCTACATGGCAGTGTTCCAGGAGGGAGGGGACATCAAGCGTGCCAGGCCGGGAGAGTTATTGGCGGTATCTCTGAAGATTCGCAACGGGGGCAGCAAAACGTGGCGTCGCCGCGGCTCGAAGCCGGTGCGCATCGGTTTCCGTTGGACGACCCTCGAAGGTGAGCCGGTGCCGGTAGATGATGCCAGGGAAAGCCGCACACCACTGCCTCGAGATGTCAAACCGGGCCAATCGGTTACCATCGATGATGTGCCGTTGGCGGTGCCCAACAGAACCGGTCAATTCGAATTGCGATGGGATCTGGTCGAAGAGGGCGTCAGTTGGTTTCGCGATCAGGGTAATCCGGAATATGTTCATCGGGTCACTGTCGAGCCGGATCCCTCGGAGCAAGGCCTCTATATTGAGATCACCGAGAAGTGGATCCGGGGACCCTTTCTGGAACGATATCGGGCGGCAGGACTGGACATCGTTGGCCTGCCGATTACCGAGCAATATGTGGACCCGGTAACTGGTTTCAATACCCAGTATTTCCAGCGGGTATCCATGGAAGAGACCCCTCCCGGCCAGGTTCGCTTTCGCCTGGCTGGCCAGGAGGCGTTGGAGGCCCAATCCAGGATCGCTCAGCTCACTCAGGAGATTGAGCAGCTCAAGCACCAGGTAAAGGAGTTAATCGCAAGTGCCGGGAAGGTGGCCGCGGCCGCTGCTGCGATCTCTCCTGTTCCACGCCCACAGGTGACAAATATCGCTGATCAGCTGCCGCGCGATCCTTCCGGATATGCACAGAGGGAGAGGCAACAGATTCGCCATGTAGTGATCAACCATACTGGCGGTCCCGCTTCACTTTCTGTGGAGCGCCTTGCATCCTACCACCAGGAGCGGGGGTATCCTGGCATTGCCTATCATTACATCATCGACGGCGAGGGCGGGATTTTGCAGTCCAATGCATGGACCGATACAGTGAGCAACGCCGGCTACCTGGGTCAGGGACTCAACGTCGCAATCGCCGGAAAATTCGACGACGCGGCGCCGCCGGCCAGCCAGATCGAGGCGACGGCCAGGCTCTGTGCCTGGATTCTGCAGGAACTGGGCCTGGATATGGACGATGTCAAGGGAGTGACGGAGTTTGTCAACCATGGTTCGCCCGGTTGGCAGTGGCTCCATGGCCAGCGCTACAAAGATGATCTGATCGAAGGCATTCGGTCAGTCCGGGTTCAGGCGACGCCCGAAGAGCCGGACCGCGATCCCGATCAGGAGGGAGACAGCGCCCAACAGGAGGAGCGCATCCTGGAGTTGGAGACAAAGCTACGTGCTCGGGAGGATGAGCTTGCCGACACCCAGATCCACCTTGGGCGCATGGAAGAGCAATTGGCCGCCCGCGACCGGCGCATTGCCGATCTGTTAGGGCAATTGGGTGGTGCGGCACCCAGTGCCATCGAGAAGCCGAATATCCACGACGTGGTCGACGACCTGAAAAAACATCCTGCCAAGTCCTACAGGACTCGATCTGTGGAGGAAATCACCCATATCTGTATTCACCACAGCGCTGTTTCGGGCACTATCCCTCTTGAAAGCGTGGCGGACTATCATGTCGATTCCCGCGGCTGGCCCGGAATCGGCTATCATTATTACATCAAACCCGACGGCACCATTTACCAGGTAAATCGGCAGCAAACCGAGTCCTATCATGTCGCTCACAACAATCATTACACTGTGGGGGTTTGCGTGGCGGGCGACTTTACGTACGCCATTCCTCTGGAAACTCAGTTGGATAGTGCGGCTCAACTTGTGGCCTGGTTGATGCAGGAGCTGAACGTGTCGGAAGAACACATCATGGGGCACAAGGAGTTCCCGCGAAACGATACCAGCTGTCCGGGCGTGACCTGGCTCAAGAACAAACAATGGAAGGCACTGCTTCTGCAGCAGGTACGGTCCCTTCAGGGAATCGCGCGGAGCAAGGGTATCTATCACTACCTGTTGTTCTGGCAGAAGCAGGATGATTGGGCCAGACAGGATTGGAACGCCGCCCAAAAATATATCGGGCGTTTCCGTCCCTCGGCCGGATTCTCGGTGGACGACGCCGCCAATGCTGAGGTTGTCACCATTGTTGGTGGTGTTGCGGGTGTTCCCTACGAAACGGAAGTGATCTTGAGAAAAGCAGGCAGCCGGGTAGAACGGCTGGAGGGCAGGGATTTTGCCGATACCAAACGAATTCTGGATGACCTTGCTGCCAGGGGAGAGCGTTTTTTTGGCGAGCCTGCGTAGGTTCTTTTATTGCGAGGATATCTCTGTTGTCTACCGAACCGTCAGTTGCTGAAGCAACCCCTTTCCAGCGGGCCTACATGGTCAGGTTGCCTCTATTCGAGGGACCGCTGGATCTGCTTCTGCATCTCATTGAAAAGAACGAGCTCGATATCACCGCCATTTCTCTGGCCCTGGTTGCCGATCAGTTTGCAGCCTACTTGCGGGAGCTCCAGGAAGTACGGGCGGACATTATCGCCGATTTCCTGGTTGTCGCTGCCAGGCTCTTGCTGATCAAGTCCAGATGGCTTCTTCCCAAGCCGGAGATGGACGACGAGGAGTTAGAGGAGGATCCGGGCGAGGCCCTGGCGCGGCGGCTGCGGGCCTACAAACGATTCAAGGAGCTCTCTGAGTTCCTTCAGGGTCTGGAGAAGGAGGAGCGCCACAGCTACGTTCGGGTGGCGCCACCGCCGCCCATGGAAACCCGTCTCGATCCCGAGGGTCTTTCGGTTGACCAGCTCCTGGCAGCCTTGCAGGACTTAATGTCGCAGGAACCAGATCTGCTGGCAGTCGATCCCATCGTGTCGCGCCGTAAGGTCACTGTGCGCGAAAAAATCGAGTTGATCGAGGCCCTGGTGCGCCAGGGACAACCGGTGCCATTTATGCAGGTTGTTGGCCGAGGGGCAGCGCGGATCGACATTGTCGTGAGCCTCTGGGCCGTTTTAGAGATGATCAAACAGGGCCGCATTCAAGCTCGCCAGTCCCAGCTTTTTGGCGAGATCGTTTTGATCAACGCTCCCCAGGCGGCAGGAGAGGACTGACATGGCAAGAACTGTCGATTCTGGCACATCTACACCCGCAGACCAACTGCGTGATCTTCTCGACCGGTGCGAACACCGCGTAGTTAGTCCGATGGATGGCGGCGGCGTGCCTGAGCTGTTCCAATGGATGGACCAGATTGCTGATAGCTGGTCTGAGTTGGAGGCCATTGGCGTAGATTTAAGAGCGGAGAAGACTCGCTGGCAGGGCCTGCAATCAAAGGTGCAAACGCGGGGCTCTATACTGCTGCGGGCCTGGCCTGACGAACCATCGCTGGCCGAGGTCCGTGCGGCGGTCAAGCCGGGACAAGATCGCAGCTGGTGGTGGATTGACGAGTATGTGGCCGCGTCGCGTCGAAGCCGCCTGATTCGGAGCCTTGCCATCCTGGCAGCTGTCGCCGCTGTGATCGGCGGCGGAATCTTTCTGTTTGAGAAGCTCTTCCCTGTGGATCCGATCGTCAAGCAGGTGTATGAACTGCGATCGCAAGCAGAATTGGCCATGTTCGATGGGGATCTCGAAGCCGCCCGGCAGGCTTTTGCCGAAGCGGTAGCAGTTGACCCGACGGATATCGATCTACGCCTGATGTTTGGCGCGATCCAGGAGTCGTTGGGTGAACAGGCTGACGCAGACGAATCGTGGCGGGTTGCCCTTGATCTGTTGGACGGGGATGAGGCAGCCTTTTACGTGCAGCGAGCCAGCGCCTTTGGCAAGGTTGGCCAGGCCGACAAGGCGCTTGAGGATGCCCAGGCAGCCGTGGAACTCGATCCTGAATCTGCGGAAGCATTTATGATAATGGGTATCGCCTACGAGTTGGCCAGCATGGATTTCGAGGCGCTTCAGGCCTATCAGATCGCCAATGAACTTGTCGACGACGGCAATGCCCAGTTGACCGTACTGATTAGAACCCGGATGGCTTCGCTCCTGCAGAGGCCTGCGTCGGCACCGCCCACGGAGGCTCCGCCGTAGGGCCGCGTTATGCTACGGCAGGAAAGTCAGATTATCTGGCTGGGGTAAACTATGGTATAATTACGACAGCGGTTGCTTCGCTTGGCAGCCGCTGAATTTCGTCTGATCTGACTTACCGATGCAAACATGGGCGGGGCGTAAGAGATTCCACTTGCTCGCCATCTATAGATATGAAGACTAAAAAAAACAGAACGTGCCACAATCTGGCTTTCTGGTAGCTCCGGTCGAAGTGACCATAGAGAAGAACGTCACTGTCGAATACTGTGCATTTGAGTGCCAGTGCAAGCTGGAGGACCCCTTAGATGAATGAAAGCCTGAAAAGCGCCGAAAAAAGATATGAAGAAATACTGCGGCTGATGGCGGAACCGGAGATTGCCGCGGATTATGAAAAGATGGTCGAACTGGCCAAGGAGCGGGCTGAGCTTCAGGGCCTGGTGGAAACATTTCGAAGATACCAGGCACTCGAACAAGAACTGGCCGACGCTCAAGAGTTGTTGGATGAGGATGGCCAGGATCCTGAGCTCGTCGAATTGGCGAGAGAGGAAATCGAACGGCTTCTGCCTGAGATCGGGCAGCTGAAAGAGACGCTGAAGGTCATGCTGCTGCCATCGGATCCTAACGATTCGAAGGATGTGATCGTCGAGATTCGTGCGGGCACCGGTGGCAATGAGGCCGGTTTGTTTGCAGCCGATCTGTTTCGCATGTACTCTCGTTGGGCTGAGGCTCATCGCCACAAGGTGGAGATGCTCAGCCACAACGAGACCGGAATCGGTGGTTTCAAAGAGGTGATATTTTCGGTTAAGGGACAGGGCGCCTACTCGCGGTTAAAACATGAAAGTGGCGTCCACCGGGTTCAACGAGTCCCGGTTACCGAGTCACAGGGCCGAATTCATACGTCGACGGCGACTATTGCCGTATTGCCCGAGATGAGCAACGTGGAAGTTGAGATCAAACCCCAGGATATCCGTATCGATGTCTTTCGTGCGGGTGGGCCAGGTGGTCAGAGCGTCAACACCACCGACTCGGCGGTGCGAATCACCCATAGCCCCACCGGTCTTGTGATTTCCTGCCAGGACGAGAAGTCGCAGCTCCAGAACCGGGCGCGCGCCCTGCAGATCCTGCGTGCCCGACTCTATGCCAATGAGATGGAGCGTCAAAGGGAAGAACAGAGTGCGACCAGACGGAGTCAGGTGGGCTCTGGCGAACGGAGCGAAAAGGTCCGAACCTACAACTTTCCGCAAAACAGGGTCACCGACCACCGCGTTGGCATCACGCTGCATCGGCTGGATTCGGTTTTGGAGGGTGACCTGGATGAGCTGATTGAGGCCCTGATCGCCAAGGAACAATCCGATCGAATGGCTCGCCTCAACGAAGAGGCGGTAAACCAATAATCGCAAGGGAGCGATAACCTGTGTGGAGTACAACTCTGGGAGACGCCCTGGGCGGCAACGGCCATGATTCCGATGGTGGGCGCGCCGTCCCTGTATCTTATTTCAACTGGCAATTGGATGCCGAGGTAACCGTCGGTTTGGCACTGGTGGCAGCAACGCGTCGCCTGAAAAGTGCCGGGCTGGATACGCCGCGATTGGACAGCGAGGTGTTGCTGGCTGAGGTGATGGGTTGGGACCGGACCAGGCTTTTCACCGATCCGGATCGCCAACTCAGCGACGCTGAACGGCAGAGATTTGAAGAGCTGGTGGAGCGGCGCTTCAGACATGAGCCCGTGGCCTACCTGATCGAAAGAAAGGCCTTTTACAACCTGGAGTTGTTTGTCGATCACCGTGTGCTGATTCCGCGACCCGAAACTGAGTTGTTGGTGGACTTAGCCCTGGACCTGGCTTCGCAGCTGTTGCGCCTCAGGCAGGAAGAGGCGGGCGGCAACGGCCATGGACCCGGCTCATCTGTCGAGCGGATAACCGTTGCCGATATCGGCACGGGCAGTGGTGCGGTCGGCCTGGCGATAGCCCTGAACGCCTCGATGACCGATGTCTACGCTGTCGATATCTCCGACGATGCTTTGGCCGTGGCGAGGGAGAACGCTCGTCGCTGCCAGGCCGAAAATCTGGTAACGTTTTTCAAGGGGGATCTGCTTGAACCCCTGCCTGCTCCGGTGGATATCGTTGTAGCCAATCTGCCCTACATTGCCCTGCATGAGCTTGATGAGCTGGCGCCGGGGATCACAGATTTCGAACCGACCCTGGCCCTTACTGGCGGCGCCGATGGCCTGAGTCTCATCCGCCGTCTTTTGGTCCAGTCCCGAGCTTGCTTACGGCCTCAGGGTGCCGTGTTGCTGGAGATCGGTGCCCAGCAAGGAACTCAAGTGGCAGCTATTGCACGGGAGCAGTTTCCCGAAGCATTCGTCGAGGTGTTGAGTGATTATGGCTACCGGGATCGTATCGTTCGAGTTCAGAGCTGAACCGGATTTCGGGCGAACATCGAGGAATCTGCAGCGCCCATCAGGGCGCTGTGTCGCGGGAAAAGTGGATAGCGAGTAGTGAGCTCTCAAGCAGATATGCCCGCCAGATTAACGACGATTTTGCCAGCAGATGGCCCACAGGCGATCGAACGGGCGGCGGCAGCTCTGCAGCTGGGAGAGCTGGTGGCCTTTCCCACCGACACGGTTTATGGCGTTGGGGCAGTTGCCTGGAATGCCACCGCTGTTGCAGCTCTTTTCCGGGTAAAAGAAAGATCGGTTGACAAGGCCATTCCAGTTTTGATCAACGGCCAGGAAATGCTGGAGTCCATCGCGGACCGGCTGCCGGTTGGCACGATCAGACTGATCAAACGTTTCTGGCCCGGGCCATTGACTCTCATCGTGCCAAGGGGACCGGCGGTTTCCGACATCGTGACAGCGGGCGGGGAAGGGGTAGCGGTCCGGGTGCCAGATCACCGGGTCGTTCTCGACCTTATCGATCTGCTGGGTAAACCGCTGGCGGCAACGAGTGCCAACATTTCCGGACAACCCAGCCCCGTCTCAGCGTCGCAGGTTCTTGAGCAATTGGGAGGGCGGATCAAGTTTCTGCTGGATGGCGGAAGCAGTCCGGCGGGAGTCCCATCGACGGTTGTGGACCTGACAGGCAGCAGATGGCGAGTGCTGCGTCCGGGGCCAATTGAATTGAGTCAACTGAAAGAGACGTTGGGTTAGATTTTCCTCTTTCGCGTAGTGGTTTAAGACGGGTTTCTCAGGGAAAGCGAGAGTTTTCTCACCGATTTAGGGTGCATTGATGGCTGACGTGACGGTAATCGGCGCTGGCTTGGCTGGCTCGGAAGCAGCCTGGCAGATAGCCCAGCGGGGACTGACAGTTGATTTGTACGAGATGCGGCCCGTGCGGCAGACTGAGGCCCACGTTTCCGATGGGTTCGCGGAACTCGTTTGTAGCAACAGTTTTGGCTCGACGCGCATCGACCGCGCCTTGGGGCTTTTGAAGGAAGAGATGCGGCAACTGGGCTCGATGGTTATCGCCTGCGCGGACAGGCATGCCTTGCCGGCCGGTGGCGCGCTGGCGGTGGACAGGGAGATCTTTTCCAGGTCGGTGACGGCGCTGGTGACTTCGCACCCCAACATCACAGTCCAGCGGGAGGAAGTAACGGAGATTCCGGACGGATTGGCGGTCGTTGCCACAGGCCCTCTGACTTCCGGGTCTCTGGCAGAATCCATCGGACGAATCACCGGGCAACAACACCTCTTTTTTTACGACGCCCTGGCGCCCATCGTATCCTATGAGAGTATCGCGTCCCCGCCAGCCTGGCGGCAGAGTCGCTACGACCGGGACAGCGGAAGTGGGCAAGGGGACTACATCAATTGTCCCTTGGACAAGGACGAGTATGAGACATTCGTCGAGGCGATCAGGTCTGCCGGGCGCATTGAACTACGCGCCTTCGAAGAAGAGGATGGGGAGGCGCAGCGTTTCTTCGAGGGATGTTTGCCGATCGAGGTGTTGGCGGAGCGGGGCGTGGATGCCCTGGCATTTGGTCCGATGCGGCCGGTAGGGCTGCGCGATCCGCGCACTAATCGGCGTCCACATGCCGTTGTGCAGCTGCGCCAGGATAACCTGGCTGGGACCCTGTACAATATGGTAGGGTTTCAGACCAACATCAAGTGGCCGGAGCAGCGCCGAATCCTGCGCTTGATTCCAGGCCTTGAAAATGCCCAGTTTGTGCGACTTGGCCAAATGCACCGCAACACATTCCTGAACTCCCCGACTCTTTTGCTGCCCACGCTGCAATTCAAGAATCGCACCGATCTGCTTTTTGCAGGGCAGATCGTGGGATCAGAAGGCTACGTGGGCTCGGCGGCCGGCGGTCTGCTGGCTGGCATTAACATGGCCCGCATTGCCCGACACAGTTGGCCATTGATCGTGCCAGAGGATACCATGATGGGCGCATTGTTTCACTATGTGACCCAGGCCGAGCCGAACAGCTTTCAACCGATGAAGGCCAACTTTGGTCTGCTGCCGCCCCTGGCGAAAAGAGTCAGAAACAAGG
Source organism: Chloroflexota bacterium (assembly GCA_034717495.1). Lineage (NCBI taxonomy): Bacteria > Bacillati > Chloroflexota > Chloroflexota bacterium. Next base: position 55,446 of record JAYELL010000040.1, read on the forward strand.
GGGCGCGCTATCAGGCTTACGCAGACCGGGCGCAGGCATCGCTGCGAGCATTCATCGTTGCCCGTGAGATCTTGCCTGTGGCGGTATCTGAGGTCTCTGGGCGCTAGTCAGTCAATTTCCTCTCCTCCTTCCTTCCAGTATTCTCCTCCTTCCGACTTTCTCGCTGCTCCAATCTTATTTCTTGCTGCGAAGCCGGAACCAATAAGATGGACAACCGTCATCATAGTTAGTAGCTGTTTGAAAAGGGGTTAAAGGTTTCCCCAGGCTGGTCGAAAGCTGCAATTCAGGCCTGGAAACCCGCCTGATGCAGCGAAGCACACTTTGAAGACCCAACAAGTTCCATAGACAAGACTTTTCAAACAGTTTCTTGGCCGGTGGCGGCGTCTTTTCCACCCGTTTACCGAGGGAAACCTGGGGCTGCCAAACGTTTATATGGCAGGGCCGGGTTGAGGGACTCCGGGATTTTCTCGAGGCGCTGGTTGGCTACAACAGAACTTCTGGGCAGTGGGGCGTTGACAGGGAGGCAGGAGCGAACCCCCATCATTCCCCAGCTTAGAGCCGTTTCAGCCTGGGATTTTGCATACACGAAACGTTTTTCCGATGAAATCCAACTTTTTTTAAGATTTCGCCGAAAAACGAGACCTTAAAAAACTTCATATAGTCACGATAGGACTGGAATCGGTTGTCTGCACGTACAACTATACGAAAACCAGCCTGGTTTTAAGACCTGTTGCCCTCTGGAAGGCTTGAAGTGGCTACCTGGCACGTGCTACAATAAACAGGCCAGAACGACGTCAGGGATTTTTCGAGATGGCAAGAGACGTCCGAGAGAAAAACAGGTGAGCCGGAAGTGCCACCGAAATTTGTTTAGGAGGAACGGCAAATGGTAGCTCGAAAACCTCGAATCCTGATCGCTGCTCTGATCGTGGCCGTCATGATCAGTGTGGTTCCCGCCAGCGGAGGGCCTATGGCATCGGTTGGCGACCTATTATATAATGGCGGTTTCGAACATGGCTTCGTGGCGAACCAGGCCTGCGGAGGCATGGTTGGTGCCGGCTGGGGATGTTTCAATAATGGTGGTGTGGCTGAGTATGGGTACTACGACGACATGTGGGATCCAGTGGTTTACGCCGGGGAACACTCCCAGCTTATCGAGATCAACACAAAAGAAATGGGCGGCGACAACGACCGCAACGCTGGTATTTTCCAAAGGGTTGCCGTATGGCCAGGAACCGAGTATGAGCTTTCGCTCAAGGGTATGATCCGCGCCGATGACCATGGCGGGGATCCCTGGCGCTATCGGGTGTACGTAGGGTTTGACTACTATGGAGGCACCGACTGGCAAGCGGTCACCGACTGGCGCGAGATGCCCTGGGATGATTATTACGATCGCCTGAGCCCCGGCGCCTGGAGCGGCTATAGCACCAAGGTGGCACCATCGACCGACCAGCTGACCGTATTCGTGCGGGTCCAGCGCAAGTGGGGCACCTGGTACGAGGAGACCGACGTCAACCTGGACGCCATCAGTCTTTTCGGTCCTGTAGCAGCGGTACCTTATCAGAAACCCTACCATGATGGCGGTTATCACGGCGATCCAAAACCTGTGCATCCTCCGGCTGCCATGCATCCTCCGGTTGCTCAGCCGCCGATCGCTCATCCGCCGGTTGATCCGGGCTGGGGAGTTCACCCGCCCAAGCCGCACCCGGAACCGGCCATCGTATGTGATGGTCCCAACCTACTGATGAACGGTGGGTTTGAGTATGGCTTCCAGGCCAACGGCGTGGCCAACTACTGGATGGGCTTCAACAACGGTGGGCGAGCCAACTACGGTTACTACGATGAACAGTGGCCGCCAGTGGTGTCGGAAGGTACCCACGGCCAGTTGATCGAGATCAACACGCTGGACGTGGGAGATCAGACCGATCCCGACCGGATGTCAGGGATCTACCAATGGTTGTGGCTGAAGCCAGGAGCGACGTACGAGTTCTCGGTGGATGCGATGATGCGGGAACGGAACGATCATTCGGACGAGGATTTCTACCGCTACATGGTGGAATGGGGCTACTCGGCCAATGGGTGGACGGATCCTGCCAACATGACCTTCCGGGAACGGGTGCCGTTGGACAACATCTATCTGCGGACGGAGCCGGGAGAGATGCAATCCTACACCACGCGGTTCGCGGCACCGAGTGAGACGACGACGATCTGGCTGTTTGCGTTGAAGAAGTGGGCAACGCTGGAGCGGGAGTTGGATGCAAATCTGGATAACGTGGCGATACGGATGTGTCGTACCCCCGAGCCGGTGCACCCCATCTACCCGATACCGCCGATCGTGCATCCAATTAAGCCGATACCGCCGGTGTATCCGAAGCCCTGCCCACCCCAGGTGGAGCAGCCGACCTACCCGCCCGACCCGGGCTGCCCCGTTAAGCCGGTGCACCCGATTGAGCCGGGCGTGCCAGGATGCACCACCTATCACCAGGTGCAGCGGGGAGATACACTCTCGGGGCTGGCACAACAATACGGTACGACGGTTCAAGCCATTATGGCAGCGAACAATCTTACCAATCCCAATTACATCTACGTCGGCCAGAAACTGTGTATTCCTGGTCAGTCCAGCTGGGACGAAAGCGGTGGAACGAGCGGCCAGGCTGGATATCAAGACCAGGGTTCATACAGTGAACAAGGCGGCGCTGATGCAAATAGTGGCGACGGAAGCTACGACGGGCACGGTGGTCAAACGGACCACCAATACTCCGAACCTCAACAGAGGTCAGATTCGGGTCCTGTGCCCACGGCAACCGAAACCACAGTCGAAATTCCCGGTTCCCCGACTTCATATCGGGTACAAAGAGGCGACACGTTGAGCGGTATTGCTCAACAATTCAACACGACTGTAGAGGCACTGATGGCTCTGAACGACATCGCCAACCCCAACTTCATCTATGTGGGGCAGAGCCTGCGCCTCGGTTGAGCAGTCCTAGTACATCATAGCTAACATCGATACGCAAGGAGGTCTTGGGTCCGGAGCCCAGAAAATGGCTGGACTTTGGCTCCAGGGCCGCCGGGAGGTTGCGATGCCATGAGAGGGTTGGCTCCCCACAAGAGTATTGGCCAGTCTGGCGCTTGCGCCAGCAAGTGTTCGAAGAAGATCGGAAGTACGTGCCCAAGGTCAATCGAGACCCGCGGGCGAGTAGATATAGGTTAATGAAGAAGGAGGATTTCAATGATAGGAAAGAAGGGTCGAAGAGTATGGTTGGTGGTGGCTGTTGTGGCAGCGTTCTCAATGGTTCTCACCATGACCAGCGTGACCTTCGCTGGAGGCGATGATTACGACGGAGCGACCACCTGTGTGGACGGCTGGGTAATCAACCACCGCGAAGTTCCCGTGGATGGCACCGAGTTCGATCCAACCATGAAGGTCTATGCCTTTGGCATGCCTGGTAACACCGATGCTGCTAACCTGCCCGACATGGCGACTCTGGCCTCCAACGCTGCTGAACTGGATGCTATGGGTGCGCCTGCCGGCGGCGACCGCAGCTCCTTCGTCATGGAGATGGCAGAAGTAGGCAGCGATGGATACTTCAAGTTCGAAGATCTGCCTGCCGACTACTACTACACCTTTGCGATGCAGTTGCCGCCGGACTGGGACGGTATCGTTCCCCAGGCCGCTCGCAATGGCATCGCCTGGACTGGTTGGGCCAAGCTCAGCGAGGTCGACCAGGACAAGGAAAAATGCCATCGTATCGTTTTCAAGATCCGCCGCCTGTTCGACGTCACTGTCATCAAGTGGGAGGAACTTCTGGACGGCACGGTGCAGCCTGGCGAAGGCTGGAAGATCGACGTCATTCCCCAGGGTGATCCCTTCGTTCACCCCCAGAATGGCACCACCGGCGCGGATGGCACCGTTGTATTCACCATCACGCCCGGCAAGTGGATGATCAAGGAAACCGTTAAGCCTGGTTGGCAACCTGTCACGCCGCCCCATGTGTATCTAACACTCGATCAGTATGCACCTCCTGGAGCGACGGATCCGGTCATCTTCAAGAACCGGGAACCCGCCTGCTACGGTGAGATCATCGTTGAGAAGAACGGCCTGGGAACTGATGCTGAGACCGGTGACCTGGTCTGGCTCGGACCGCTGGCCGGCTGGAAGATTACACTCACGCGGACTGACGGCAGCATGTATCCTGTGTCCAAGTACACGGATGCCTCCGGCAAGGTGACCTTCAAGGACCTGCGCCCCGGCGTCTACGAGGTGCAGGAATACGTCCAGAGTGGTTGGAAGGCTGTGAGCGACAATCCTCAGGTTGTCGTCCTGGAGAACTGTGAGACTGCCCGTGTGCTCTTCGAGAACGAGGAAATCGCTGGCAAGTTGCAGATCAAAGGCAAGAAACTGTACAACGCATGGGTGCCCCCGTACAAGGGCCAGACCGTTGGTCTCTCCGGTTGGGAGATTACGGCGACCCTGAAGGGCTCCGATCCTGAGCGCAGTGTCACGACCTACACCAATGCTCTTGGTGAGTATGAGTTCACCCAGCAGATGTTGGATGATGCAGGCATGGCCATTCCTGGCGCCACGATCACCGTCTGTGAGGAAGATCGGGATAACTGGATCCACATCACGCCCGACTGTGTCGACGTGACCTTCCCTTATCCCGTGCCGCCTGACTATACGGGTGTGACCGTGAACTTCACGAACATCCAGGATCCGCCACTGCCTGGCACGGGTGCTGCCATGAGCAGCAGCAGCGCTGCCTACACGGGCAGTTCCTGCAGCAGCACTCACGTGGTGCGACCGGGAGAGAACATGTCCTCGATCGCCGCCCAGTACGGCACGTCGGTTCGCGCCATCTCCTCCGCGAGTGGCGTTAGCAACCCCAACTACATTCGTGCCGGCCAAACGCTCTGTGTACAGTAGCGATAGCCGGTCGGGGAGCCAATGCTCCGACGTGTAGGTAGATAAACCTGGCGGGTGGTTCTCTTCGGAGGCCACCCGCCGTTCTATTCTGCGGAGATTGCCGGCGGCCGGTGGGCAGGACGACCCTGCATGGAATAGGGTCCGGTCCACGTGATGTAGATGTCGACCAGTCGTCCTCGCCAGTCCTCCGGGGCACTGAAAAACACCAACTTGTTCTGGCGCGTCCGTCCCCGCCACTTGCCCTTGTGCAAATTCTCCACCAGTACCTCCACGGTTTCGCCCAGAAGTCGGCCGTTGATCTCATTCTGAACCTGTGCCTGCAATTCGTCCAGAGCTCGGTGGCGGTCTACCTTGACATCGTTGGCAATGTCATCCGCCATTCTGCGGGCACTGACTGTGCCCGGCCGCGGTGAATAGCGGGCCAGGTGCGCCTTATCCAGCTTGAGCTCCTCCAGGATATCGTAGGTGCGCCGGAACTGGGTATTGTCTTCACCTGGAAATCCGACGATGATATCGGTGTTGATGGCGGCGCCGGGAACAATCTCCCGGATCTGTTCAACCAGCCGGCGGTAGTCGTCGGCAGTATAGCCCCGCCGCATTGCTTCGAGAACCTGGTCATCCCCTGCCTGGATGGGTACCTCGATATGTTCGCAAACCTTGGGCAGGTCGTGCACGGCGTGTAGAATTTGCTTCGACATGTAGTTGGGGTGGGAGGTGAGAAACCGAATGCGGTAGAGTCCATCGATCTCGTGGACAGCCTGCAACAGGTCTGCAAGATCGGGCCGCTGTTGCGGGAAATCGTAGCCGTAGCGATCGACGATCTGCCCCAGCAGGGTTACTTCCCGCACGCCCTGATTGACCAGATCGCGTAGCTCGGCGACAATCTCGGGCAGTGGCCGGCTGCGCTCGATGCCCCGGCGAAGGGGGATGATGCAGAAGGTACAGGCGTGGGAGCATCCATATACTACTGGCACGTTGGCTGACACCGGCGTCTGTCCATCGCGCCCGAGATGCCGGACCGACTGTAACACGGTTCCGCTGCGTCCGGGCAATTTCCGCTGAGATCCCTGGAAGGGGATCACTGGTTCGCCGATGGGGTCTGCAGGTGCCTGGCCCTGCTGATCCTGCAAAGCGTAGCGCGCCAAAACCTGGCTTTGTTCGAGCGCACGTGACTCGCGCCCGATTTCTTGCGACATGAGATAACCAATCAACGGCCCCGGTTCCGATGGCGGCATGAAAACATCCACCCAGGGGTAGCGCTCGACCAGGGCGGGATTGGGCTTCACACCCACCATGCAGCCCATTAGGCCGATCACCGTTTCCGGCTTGTGTCGTTTGATCGGCAACAGCGAACCCAGCTTGCCGATAGCTTTGTCCTCGGCGCTCTGGCGCACGACACATGTGTTGACCACAATGACGCCGGCGTCGTCGGGGCGATCGGTGGCGTGAAAACCCAGGGCTTCCAGCTCGGCAGCGACATGGCCACTGTCGGCGACATTCATCTGGCAGCCAAATGTATGAATGTGATAGGTCTTGCGCATAAAAAAACCTCCATCGATAGCCGTGATCAACGGGGGCGCGCATAAAACCCTCCGTCGTCTTTCCCTTGTACCAGGGGGCAACGGGTTTCTGTTTTGAACTCGATAGTCTTCTGGCTGCAATTATGGAACAGAGCAGGTAGTTTGGCAAATCCGATCCAATGACACCTTTGGAGCCATATGAGCAAGTGCGTTGCACCTTATACCTGAGCAGTTACAAAAGCTCAGAGAAGATCAGCGACCATCTGCACCGTAGGTCTGCGTAAATCAGCGTTCCTCTGCCTTGTCTTGGGGAAAGGTCAGAAATGAACCGCAGCGATGTCCTGAACGCTGCCGAAGTATCTGTTCCGGCATGTCCAGGTTGAGGCGTACTCGCAAATCGAGGACCGCGGATTGACAGCGGTTTCGAAATGTGCGATAATGAAAGAAGACGAAAGTACTCATAAGTTAACGAAAGGCCGGCAGCGAAGAATGGCAGTGTCCAGGGATCTTTATCTGGAAGAGCGACGCCAACACATTCTCGAGCAGGTCCAGCAGGATGGCAGGGTCTCGGTGACGCAGCTCAGTGAGCTGTTGGGCGTTTCCGAGGTGACCATTCGAAACGACCTTCGGGCGCTGGAAGGCCGGGGATTGTTGGTCAGAACCCACGGCGGCGCGGTGGCTGCCAACGCGAGCGTGATCGATATTGCCCTGTCCCGGCGGCGCCAGCGCCAGATCAGAGAAAAGGTCGACATCGGTATCGCCGGCGCCAATCTAATCGCCGACGGGGACGCCATCTTCCTGGACAGCAGCAGTACCGCACTGGCGATCGCGCAGCAGTTGAAGCAGCGAAACCGCATCACGGTAGTAAGCAATAGCCTTGCCGTGGCCCAGGATCTTCTAACCGTTCCCGGCATTACCGTGGTGATGCCAGGAGGACGACTGCATCCGGATACCGTGTCTCTTATTGGCACCGACGGGCTGGCCTTCCTCAAACAGTTTAATATCCAGATGGGCTTTTTTGGCGCCCATGGCATTGCCTGCCAGGAAGGCCTGACCGATATAAGCGTCGATGAGGCAAACGCCAAACGATCGATTGTCGAGCTGTGCCGCGAGGTGATCGCCGTGGTGGATGCGACCAAGTGGGGACAGGTTGGCCTGGCCTCCTTCGCTCAATTGGACGAAATCGATCTTGTGATCAGCAATCTTGATGCGCCGGCTGACCTGGTTGCCCAGGTGAGGGCCGCCGGGGTCAAGGTTGTCCTTATATAGATTGTCATAACGAGGAGTGTTTATGGCTGTTCCCGTAATCATACAAAAACTCGGCAACAGCGTCGAGAGCTGCCTTCTAATAGAATGGAAGAAGGCTATCGGCGATGCAATCAACGAGGGTGAACCGCTGGCGGACGTAGAGACCGATAAGGCGGTGATGGAAGTGGTCAGTCCTGCCTCGGGGACGCTGTTGGCGCTATTTGCCAGCGAGGGCGATGAGGTTCCGGTCCTGAGCAATGTGGCCGCCGTCGGTGAACCAGGCGAGGATGTCGAACACCTGCGGCCTGCTGGCGGCGAGGCAGAAGGTACTATCGACCTGTCTGCGCCATCCTCTGAGATGGCAGCAGCTGGGGAACCTGGTACCCTGGCCCACGAAACCACGCCGGCCCCGGAGGCAGGAGTAGCGGCCGGGATATCACCTCGAGCGAAAAATCTGGCACGGGACAAGGAAGTGGATCCGGCGAATCTTCTGGGTAGCGGTCCTGGTGGTCGCGTTATCGAGCGGGACGTGGTTGCCGCGCTTGCCCTCCAGCCACGGCTCAGTCCCGTGGCACAGGCCATGGTAGATACCGGCGAATTCCAGGCGCCCGATCGGGGCAGCGGTCCTGGCGGGCGGGTCATGAGCAATGACCTGATGCCAGCTGAAACGCCGCAGGTTCAGGCAACCATGCCAACACCACAAGCGACTGCCGCCGACGACATTGAGATCATTCAGCTGAAGGGTATGCGCAAGCTGATCGCCGAACGGATGTTAAGCTCGCTGCAGACCACGGCTCAGCTTACCCTCAATGCCTCGGCCGATGCTCGAACGATCCTTGATTACCGCAAACGATTCAAGGCCAGCGATGAGAGGCTGGGCCTGCAGAAGATCACGATCAACGACCTAATTCTCTTTGCAGTCTCTCGAACATTGCCCGAATTCCCGTCGCTAAACGCGCTTTTCCTGGAAAATGAAGTCCACCGCTATCGGCCTGTCCATCTTGCCGTTGCGGTGGATACGCCTCGGGGCCTGGTGGTGCCGGTGATCCGGCACGCCGACAGCCTGAGTTTACAACAGCTCTCGCAGGAGGCAAAACGCCTGGCGCAAGCCACCCTGGACGGACGGATCAGCCCCGATGAATTGACCGGTGGCACTTTCACAGTCACCAATCTGGGCAGTTTGGGCGTAGAAAACTTCACGCCGGTGCTCAATCCACCGCAAGTGGGTATCCTGGGCGTCGGCAACATCAATCTGAAGCCGGTCCAGGTGGATGATAAGGTGGAATTTGTGCCTCATATTGGACTTTCGCTGACCATCAATCACCAGGTGGTTGATGGGGCGCCGGCAGCCCGGTTTCTGCAGGCACTGTCGGCCGGGTTGGCCGATATTGGGCTGCTGTTGGCGCTATGACATAAACGATTTCGGATAGCCATTTAAAGGGTTTTTAACCTAAATCAGAGGGTAATCATGACCAAATTGATCACTATCGACCCCATCGAGATGCGAAAATCAGGCTCAATCAGCGCGCCAAAGGTGCCGGTTAATGCCTACAAGCCCGACCCCAAAAAAGAAGCCAAAAAATACGGGTCGGAAGCATTGGTCCGCATTTACCGCGATATGGCCGTCATTCGCGAGTTTGAGACCATGTTGGACCGTATCAAAAAGGAAGGGGCCTACCAGGGAATTGAATATAACCACCGGGGCCCGGCTCACCTTTCCATCGGCCAGGAGGCAGCTGCCGTCGGCCAGAGCTATCACCTGACTCCCGATGATTTCATCTTTGGATCCCACCGCAGCCATGGTGAGATCCTGGCAAAAAGCCTTTCTGCCATTGCCAAGCTCGACGATGAGGCCCTGATGGCCATCATGGAAACCTATATGGATGGCGCTCCGCTGCGCGTCGTGGAGCAGTTTGCCGGTGTCAACGGTACGGTAAAACAGCTTGCGATCAACTACACCCTCTACGGCACGCTGGCCGAAATCTTCGGCCGCGCTTACGGATTCAATAAGGGCATGGGTGGCTCCATGCACGCCTTTTTCCCTCCCTTTGGCGTGATGCCCAACAATGCCATCGTGGGTGGCTCGGCCGATATCGCGGTGGGAGGCGCCCTTTTCAAGCGGGTCAATCGCAGGCCAGGCATCGTGATCGCCAACATCGGCGACGCTTCCATGGGCTGTGGTCCGGTATGGGAGGCAATGATGTTCGCCGCCATGGACCAGTACCGCACACTTTGGCCCGAGAAGGTCGGTGGCGCACCACCCATGCTCTTCAATTTCATGAACAACTTCTATGGCATGGGCGGCCAGCCCATGGGCGAAACCATGGGATTTGGTGTGCTGGCCCGGGTGGGCATGGGTGTCAACCCGGAAGCCATGCACTCGGAGCGCGTGGATGGCTATAATCCGCTGGCTGTGGCCGATGCCATCGAGCGCAAGCGCAAGGTTCTGGAAGCAGGCCGGGGCCCGGTGCTGCTGGATACGATCACTTATCGCATTTCGGGCCATTCACCCTCCGACGCCTCGGCTTACCGCACCAAGGAGGAAGTCGATCTCTGGCATGAGGAGGATTCCCTGGCAGCCTTCGCTCAATACCTGCTGGAGAACAACCACGCCGACGAAGCGCAGTTGGAGGCACTACGCGGGGAAATCACCGAACGCACGACCCAGGTGCTGCGGGCTGCCGCGTCGCAGGAGACTTCGCCGCGGATCGATACGAGCGGGGACGCGATCGGCGAAATGATGTTCTCCGACGGTTTTCGGGACCGTATGGCTGAAGGTGAGCCGGAAGTCCTGAAACCGATCGAAGAAAGCCGTTTCAAGGTGACCTCGCAGAAGAATCGCTTTGGCCTGGACCAGGATGGTACGCCACTGCCCAAGCTGCGCAGCCTGACCTATGGCGAAGCCCTGTTTGAGGCCATGCTGTACCGTTTCTACCAGGATCCTACCATGGTGGCCTACGGTGAAGAAAACCGGGATTGGGGCGGCGCTTTCGGCGTCTACCGCGGCCTGACCGAAGTCCTTCCCTACCACCGGCTCTTCAACACGTCGATCTCGGAGGGCGCCATCGCCGGCACGGCGGTGGGCTACTCGATCAGTGGCGGGCGGGTGGTGGCGGAGTTGATGTACTGCGACTTCATGGGCCGCGCCGGCGACGAGATTTTCAATCAGATGTCCAAGTGGCAGGCCATGTCGGCAGGTGTGCTGACCATGCCACTGGTCCTGCGGGTGTCGGTGGGTTCCAAGTATGGTGCCCAGCATTCCCAGGACTGGACCTCCATCGTTGCTCACATTCCCGGCCTCAAGGTGATGTTCCCGGCAACGCCCTACGACGCCAAGGGCATGCTCAACCTGGCGCTGCGCGGCACCGATCCGGTGGTCTTCTTCGAGAGCCAACGCCTCTACTCGGAACCGGAGACCCTGGTGGCGGGTGGCGTCCCTGTCGATTACTATGAGGTGCCCATGGGTGAGCCTGCCAAACGGCGGGAAGGCAGCGATGTCACCATCGTGACCGTTGGCGCCACGCTTTACCGTGCCCTGGAGGCCGCTGAGATATTGCAGGACACCTACGATGTATCGGCCGAGGTGATCGACGCCCGCTTCATCAATCCGCTGAACTACGGTGCCATCGTGGAGTCGGTGAAAAGGACGGGCAAGGTTGTCTTGGCTTCGGATGCCTGCGAGCGGGGCTCCTTTTTGCATACCATGGCGTCCAACATCAGCCAGTTGGCTTTTGATTATCTGGACGGCCCGGTGGTGGTGGTGGGCGCCCGCAACTGGATCACGCCGCCGGCCGAGATGGAAGATGCCTTCTTCCCCCAGACCGAGTGGATCATCGACGCCCTGCATGAACGGGTTCTGCCCCTGCCAGGGCATCAGGTGAGCACGAGCCAGTCGACGGAAGTGATCCTTGAGCGCAACCAGCTTGGCACGTAGGACCGTGGACTGATTTCGTTTGCGCCAATCTGGCAACCGGGATTATAATCAACGCGCGCGTCCGCTGAGCTTCAGCTATCATTGATTCCCAGGGAGAAGAAACATGGATAAACCCAATGTAGCCATCATCGGTCTTGGCTTCGGTGCCGAGTTCATTGCCATTTATCAGGCGCACCCCGATGCCAACATGTATGCTATCTGTCAGCGAAATGAAGAAAATCTGAACAAGATCGGCGACGCTTTTGGCATCGAAAGACGTTATGCCAACTATGAGGATGTGCTGGCCGATCCCAGCGTCGATTTTGTTCACATCAATTCACCCATCTCCGACCATGCCTGGATGTCCATCGCCGCGCTCGAGGCGGGCAAACACGTCTTCTGCACCGTGCCCATGGCTACCACCATCGCCGAGTGTGAGCAGATCGTCGATCTGGTGAAAAAAACCGGCTTGAAGTATATGATGGCCGAAACCGTGGTCTACAGCAGGGAGTTTCTCTTCATTAAGGAACTGTACGAGAAGGGCGAACTGGGCAAAATACAGTACATGCAGGCATCGCATCCGCAAGATATGGAGGGTTGGCCTGAATACTGGGAGCGCATGGTGCCCATGCACTATGCCACCCACGTGGTCTCGCCCGTGCTGGGGCTGGTGGATGGCCTGGCCGAGTACGTCTCTTGCTTCGGTTCCGGGACCATCGATCCGCGCCTGTCTGCGAAATCGGGCAGCGCCTTTGCCGTGGAATCCTGCCACATCAAGGTCATGGAATCGGATGTCGCTGCCCATATCTGGCGCACTCTCTTCGACACTGCCCGTCAATATCGCGAATCCTTCGACGTGTATGGCACGAAGAAGAGCTTTGAGTGGGCGCTAATCGAGGGCGAGCAGCACGTGATTCACACGGCAAAGAAGCCTGAGCCAGAGATTCCCGAACGCGTATCGGTACCCGACTATGCCCACCTGCTCCCGCAGGAGATTCAGCCTTTCACCTCCACCATCGAAGACGCCGAACATCTCTCCTTCATCCAGGGCGCTGGGCACGGCGGCTCCCACCCTCATCTGGTCAATGCCTTTGTCTCGGCCCTGGTGGAAGACAAGCAGCCCTGGCCGAACGCTGTCACCAGCGCCAACTGGACCTGCGTCGGCATCTGCGCCCACCAATCGGCCCGCAAGGGGGGCGAGATCGTTCAATTGCCCGAATTCACGCTTGAAGGAGTTTGAGCGTGAAAGGGAAAACGATCCACCTGCACCTGGCCGTCTTCAATGGCAAAAACAGCGCTGAAGCGGCGCTGGGGCAGGTGCCCAAGCGTGATCCAGATATCGCATCTGCCGTGGTCATGGAGAAGGACGCAGATGAACGTGTCCAATTCCGCGACGTGGGCCTTACGCCCAAGAAAGGTGCCGTGGGCGGTATCGTCCTGGGTGGTATGATCGGTCTGCTGACCGGAGGTGCGGGCCTGGCGCTGGCGGCTGCGGGCGGGATACTGGGAAGTCACCTGGTCCAGAAGAAACAGGTCGAACAGCTGGAGCCCGAGCGTCTCAGCCAGGTGGCCGGTTCTCTGGGGCCTGATTCTTCGGCCATAATCGGCATCAGCAAAAATCGCCTGGACGTCCAAATCGCCGAAATGCTGGAAGCCATGGGGGCGGAACTCTATGAAACCACCATTTCCGGTAATGCGTCCGGAGAAATGGAAGAGCACGCCGACGAGGCGTATGATGCCCTGTTGGCTGCGTTGGCCAAAACGACCGGCGGCCAGACCAGGTTATCCATTCCCTACCCGAAAATCCATGTGGTCCTCAACCCGGTCTCCGGCAAAGATGAGCCGGTCATCAACGTTTTGAACAGGGTATTCAACAAGTATGGAGTTGATTGGGATATCAGCATCACGCGCAAGTATGGCGATGCCACCGAGTTCGCCCGCCAGGCCGCGGAGAGTGGGTTTGATCTGGTGGCGGGCTATGGAGGGGATGGCACCCAGCACGAGATCGCCAATGGCGTGATGGGAACGGGGGTAACCATGGGCGTGTTGCCGGGAGGTACGGGCAACGGCTTCGCCAATGAATTGGGCATCCCCAAGACACTGGAACCGGCGGTGGAACTGCTTTGCACCAGCCACAACCAGCGCAAGATCGATGTGGCGCAGTTGGAGGATGGTTACTTCATTCAGCGGCTTTTCACTGGCATTGAGCCAGACGAACAGACCAGTCGGGAGGACAAGGACAAGTATGGCACGCTGGCCTACTTGAAACGCGATATCAATCGTTTGAGTGAGATCCAGGACATCCCCTATCGCCTGACGATAGATGGCGAAGTGATTGAAGTGATGGGACACAAGTGTTACGTGGTCAACTCGGCCAAGGCGGGTACCGGACTTTCACTGGCCGCCGGCTTCACGGTTGATGACGGGATTTTGGATGTGTTCATTCTCAGCCAGGACCTCGATAGCATTGACGCTGCACTGACGCGTTTTCTCGACCTGGACAACCCAAAGGCGGGCGAATACTACTGGCGCGGGCAGGAGATTCGCATCGAGGTGGAGCCGGACCAGCCGGTGTGGACCGACGGCGAGTACACCGGTCGCACGCCTGTTTCTATCAAGGTGCTGCCTGCCGCATTGACGGTGGCAGTGCCGTAAACGTGACGCGTGGTTCGTTTTCCGTTGGCAAGTCAAAAGTTCGATCTTTTTTCAGAGGGGACATCCATGAGAGAACCAGATCCGCACCGCCCGGGACAGGTACTAAAAACGCCGGGAGCGGCGGCCGTTGCCGGCATCATATTCGCTGTATTGATGATCACAAGCTATGTGTTACTTTTCATTGCAGTGCCACTGGATCCTTTCGCGTCGATGGAGCAATTTCAGAGCCAGTTGGACCTGGTTTCCCTGTCATTGGGCCTGGTGCCCTTCGCCGGGATAGCGTTTCTGTGGGTCATGGGAGTCATCCGTGACCGATTGGGCCAGTTCGAGGATCAGTTTTTCGCCACCTTATACCTGGGAAGCGGTCTTTTATACCTGGCGATGACGTTTGCCGCCGCAGCCACAGCCGGTGGGTTGTTATTAGTCTACGGTCATGATCCAGGAATGGTGCTCAATAGCGACGCCCACTATTTTATCCGGGCCATCACCTACAAGTTCAGCAACGTGTTTGCTATTCGTATGGCAGGCATGCACATGCTGGTGTTGGGCACGATCTGGTTCCATACAAGGACCATGCCCCGCTGGATGGCATTCGTGACTTACGCGCTGGCCCTGGTGCTGATCGTCGGCATTGGGTATTGGCCCTGGGTGACGTTGGCCTTTCCTGCCTGGGTGCTCGTCACCAGCCTCTACATCCTGTTTTTGGACCGGCATGGCCAGGGAGTGTTGGAAGAGGTGGATATCAGCGCCGATCGTATTTCAAAAACCAGTTGAGGAGAACCATGACGAACAACGGCTCATCTGGATTCCCGCTACATATCGATCGTAATCACTTGCCTGAACCAGAGTGGGACTATCCCAATGCAAAGATTGAAGTCCTTGCCAAGGACTCGACGCCCGACTTCCCACCGGAGAAGGAGGCGCCGGAAGGGGCGCCCAATATTCTGCTTATCCTGCTGGATGACGTGGGATTCGGTTGGCCCAGTGCCAACGGCGGATTGGTGCGCATGCCGGTGGCCGAACGATTGGCTGAGAATGGCCTGTTCTACAACCAGTTTCATACCACGGCGCTCTGCTCGCCGACACGCGCAGCCATGCTGACCGGGCGCAATCACCACTCCGTGGCTACGGGCATTATCCAGGAGATGGCGACCGGCTATCCCGGCCACAGCGGCATTATTCCCAAGAGCTGCGCCACCTTCTCCGAGCTGCTGAAGCAAGCGGGGTACACCAACGCCTGGTTCGGCAAAAACCACAATGTGCCCGATAACCAGACCAGCGCGGCCGGTCCGTTCGGAAACTGGCCCACCAACCAGGGGTTTGATTATTTCTATGGTTTCATTGCCGGCGAGACCGACCAGTTCTACCCCTCGCTGATCCGCAACACGACGCCGGTCGAGCCGCCCTATGGACCGGAAGAGGGCTACCAATTGACGCGCGATCTGGCTGACGAATGCATTGGCTGGATCCGCGAGCAGAAGGCGATTGCCCCGAAACGGCCGTTCATGGCTTATTTCTCCACAGGCTCCGCCCACGCACCGCACCAGCCGCCTTTGGACTGGCGCGGACGCAATGAAGGGCGCTTCGACATGGGCTGGGACGAGTATCGCCGCATCGCCTATGAAAAGCAGTTGGAGATGGGCATCATTCCTCCTGGCACGCAGTTGACCGAACGCCCAGAGCAGATTCCCGCCTGGGACGACTTTTCGGAAGAGGAGCAACGGCTCTTTGCTGTTTAAGCTGAGAATTTCGCAGACTTCCTGGAACATACCGACTATGAAGTCGGCCGTGTTGTCGATGTGATTGAGGAGATCGGCGAACTTGATAACACACTGGTGATTTACATCCTGGGCGACAACGGCTCCAGCGCTGAGGGATCGCTGGTAGGCACGCCCAACGAACTCATGAACCTGAACGGCTCGAGGTCAATGGTTACCAGCAGCGGCCGATCGAAGGCACAAGCATGGCCTACACATTTGCCTCCGAAAACGCCGGGACGCCGAGCACACGCACGAACCAATATTTCGAAATGCTGGGCAACCGCGTCGAGTGCTCCCTTCGGTCGCACTCAGTACACCTGCGCAGGGCCATAGGCGCAGTGTGCAAACTGCGTGACTCCAGTTAGAAAAAACGGGTGAGACCCAGCGCGCCGATCCAGAGGAAGTAGATGCCGATGAGGGAAAGTGAAAGGGTAATCACGTGACGCAATGCGCCATTGACCCATCTGTCGGCTGCTTCCAGGTGAGTGCGAGCGCTCTCCGGACGGATAAAAACGAAAAGGATTGGCAGTAGTAGCATCAGGCTGGAGAGAAGCAGAAACAGGCCGAAACCGAAAACCTTGGTTGGGGGCTGAACTGGCATCGCCATGAGCTGGCTTACACCGGCGATGGTGAGAATCCATTGGTTCATGCCCCCGGCGGCCCAGACAACGCTGAACACAAGAACACTTCCGGCGCCGATGCCGGCGACCCTGTTGGAAATCCCTTTCGCAGCGCTATTGCTTTTGGAGTTGACGCTGCGCAAGCGGCGACCCGTGTAATACAGGAGCAGGATGGCGGCAGCGATCAGGAACAGGTTAACCAACCCGTGCCGGCCCGAGCTGATATCTGTGCCGATTTGTGCCACTGCCGATTGCACCGTGCCGGCAATATCGGTCACCAGATCACCCATGGCTGCCGCCGCGCCTGCAAAAAAAACGACGAACACGGCCGCGACCAGGACCCGGAACAACGCAACGCCTCCCACCAGACCGGAGGCTTTTTTTGTGCCGTCATCCTGGCCCAGCAGGAATACTGTGACACCAAACTGTAGAGGCAGGAAGCCCACGGTAAGGGCAAGCAGGACTATCGTGAGCCATCGCTCGATCATGGGGCCTTCTTTTTGAGATCGTTTGGTAAACTGGTTGGGCTATTCTACCATGGTTTGCCCTGTCTTCCCATCGCTGGCCAGAGGCCCAGAAGGCCAGGACGAATTCGACGCGGTGAGGCTGGGACGTTGCAACTCGGCGACCCCGGGACTCTGAAACTTCGACCCACCGACCTACCCTCACTTGCAGCAGGCTACCGGATACGCCTGGTCGCATATTGCCTGCGTGTAACCGGATCCGTTCTCTTTCAGGATCGTGCCATAGCCTGCAGTGCCGGTCCAGCCGTTGCAGTTTTGCGCATAGAACCAGTTCCCCGATTGGGCGTCGTCGATGCCTTGCCAGAAATTTTCAACCGTCTGGTAGGTCATTGAACCCTCTGGCAGGGTTGCCGAGGTACGGCGGATGTTGTCGATCCAGGTGGCAGGCATAGGTGTCTGGAACGTGACGCCGCTGACGAGCAGTGCCGAGCTGATTTCCTGCAGCGTGCAGAAATGGGAGTCTGGGTCGACGGCGCGACACAGGGTACCCATCCCGGCCCGCGCGTCAGTGGCGTCGCCGCTGGTAGTCTGCGCCGTACTGAAAACGGACAGCGTCCCGCGCGGGCTGCCACTCGTGTTCCAGGAGGAGGCAACTGCCTGGATATCCAACGTGTCGATACGCCCATCGGCGTTGACATCGCGCACCGGGTAATATTCCTGTGCCGCGACTGCGCCGGCAAAAAAGATGGCGCCGACCACGAGCAGCGCGGCCAGCGTCCCGAAAAAACTTTGCTTTAGCGGTGACATGGTATCCTCCGTGAACAGGGATATCGCGAAGGATGGTCCTTCGTCGATGACATTGTAGCAGTCGTCGTGATCTGTTCATGAGTCGATTGTACCACAATCTGTGATACCGTGCACCCGTCTTTCTTGGTGGATCCGCCTGCCAGACCTTGAAGCAGGCTATTTCAGGGGCCAGGTCGGTGGACTCCTCGCGTGCACCCCGGAGGATCCCGTAGCCGGGGGAGTGACATTGCAGAGAAACTGTCATTCCCGCGACCGCCAGGAGGAGAGCCGGGGTCCGCGCGGTAGCTGGGCGAGGCGGTCGGCGGGGATCCATTATCCTGGCGTTGAGAGGGGCTCTCTTCTTGACCAGGTCGATGGACTCCTCGCTTGCATCCCGGAGGGGCCCGCAGCCGCGGGAGTGACGGTTCTGTGGTGAGGCTGGGACGCGGCGACTGTGCGACTCTGACCCTTTGATTCCTCCTGCCGGCGTTTACGAGCCGAATGCGCCGGCGACCATCATTAGATCCGCGATGTCGGTCACGCCGTCGCCGTTGGGATCGAAGCAGGTTCGGTACAAGGTGGGATTGTTCCAACGGGTGGCTCCTGATGATGTCGGCCACAACAATCGTGCCCGCCAACGTTGGATCGGTGGCGCCAGCAAGGTGAACATCCCGGGTCGGTCGAAACGGTAGGCCGGCGCCACGAAGCCTCGGTCTTTGCGCGTGGAAAGGCCGGGGAATGGTTTGTCTGGTCTTAGTATGTGGGGTGTGTGGCGGGCATTATATGCACAAATGGAGGAATCCGGAAATCGCGCTGCTGACCTATTGCTTCAGAAATCACGAATGGCGCCAAAAAAAGCCTGGCAAAGGGGAATGTGTCGGCCACCGGAAGGCCGGAAGGAAGGAGTCGAGGCTGTGCGCGGCCCCCTTTTCGGGTTAGCCGGGCGGACAGGACGAAAAGAAACGGGACGGGTCGAAACCCGTCCCGCACATGAACGACTCCGGGAAGAAAAAAAGCCGCCCTATTTCACTCTGAATGCCATGATGATGGCAAAAATGCCACCCACGATGGCCAGGATACCCACCACCCAGGGCAGTGCAAACGTAGCAGCGCCGACATTGAAGAGCAACCAGGCACCGATGACGATCGATACGGCACCGAGGATTCCGGCTCCCCAGCCAGCACCCTGAAATGCCTGGATCAGGCCGATAATACCGACGATGATCGCCTGGATTGCCAGAATGATGACCAGAACCGATCCCACGACGAAGGGGCTCCAGATGGGGTGGTTGAGTACGACGATCCCCGCGATGATTCCGAGGACACCGGCGAACAGTTTCCAACCCCACGCTGTGTGGTCGAGGAACATCGCGACGATGTAAAGAATACCTCGGATCAGCCAGTAGATACCGAGGACCTGAATGAAGATAACAGTAGTGGCTGCGGTGTTGGTCAGGAAGAGGATACCCAGGATGATCAAAGCGATCCCTTCGATCAGAATCAACCACCAGGGAGTTCTGCTCTTTTCCTGCACCGGAACTGAAGCCGTTGCGGTCATGTTGATGTCTCCTTTCGTTCAATTGGAACGATCTATTGATAACTGCTGTCCGGCTGTTTCGGATAGCACAGTAATTATACCAGAGCTCGTCGTATTTTGCGAGCAGGGAAAAAGTGCTTGGGATATGGGTTACGGGTGATTTGACAACTTCTCCCTGCTGAATTACAATGTGACTTCTTGGTCACATGACTGCGAAGTCACATCCTGTCAGGCCCATTATGCCCAAACAGACATTCTTCAACCTGCCGGAAGAAAAACGACAACTGATCGTGGACATCGCAATCGACGAGTTCGCGCAAAACGACTACGCCAATGTGTCGATTTCCCGCATCGTGGCCCGCGCCGGCATCGCCAAGGGCAGTTTCTACCAGTATTTCGAGGACAAGCAAGATCTTTTCGGCTACCTCTTCGATTTGATAGTCGAAACGAAGTCTGAGATGTTTTCTCTGGACCATCCTGATCCCAAGCGTGTTGGCATCTTTTCCTACATGCGCTGGCTGCTGGAGACCAGTTTGCAGTTTGAGGCGCGTTATCCTCGCTTCAGTCAGATCGGTTATCGTATGCTGAAGGATGGCAGTCAGGCGGAGGCAATGGTTGCCAGGGCGAGGGCAGGTTCCCGGCAGTTTTACCGCCAACTGGTAGCGCTGGGCAAAGCCCAGGGCGACATCGCTTCCGATATTGACGAAGAACTGGCAGCCTTTATTTTCGATCTGTTTATCTCCGATCTGGGACGATATATGCTGCAGCGGGTGACCGCGGAGCGCGGCTCTGATTGGCAGGGCCAACAGCCATTTTTCGAGTTCCCCGAAGTGAGAGCAACCTATGAGCAGGCCCTGCGAATACTCGAGTTCGGCATGAGTACGAATGGACAGGTTTAGACTGTTTGCGAAGGAAATGAAACAATGGGCACCTACTTCAAGTTAGCATGGCGTAACATGTGGCGCAATTGGCGGCGTACGGCCATTGCCCTGGTAGCCATCGTCCTGGGTTTGATTCTGCTGCTTTTCTTCGACGGCATGTTGATCGGCTCCGATCAGGCCATCTTTGGCAACGCCGTGCGCCTGTATGGCGGCAACATCCAGGCTCACCAGCCCGGCTTCAGGGACAAGGCCAGCCGGCTTCCCATCCTGCCATTGTCCGATGCCGATGCCGTGGTGACGGGCGCCACCGCCCAACCGGAGGTTGTTGCTGCCGCCAAACGTATCAACACCGGCGGCATGATCAGCAGCCACGAGGGCTCCTTCCCCGTGGTGATCACCGCTATCGAGCCTGCCATCGAGGAGCCGCTGAGCATTCAGGCCGAAAACGTGGCTGAGGGCCGCTACTTATTGCCCGATGAGGGCGATGCTATCTTCATCGGTCGGGGCCTGGCTGATCTATTGGACGCCGGCGTGGGCGACCGCGTCAACCTGTTGGGACGCAGCAAGCAGGAAGAGATGCGGCAGCGCACCATGACCATCGTCGGCATCTACGACCTGGGCATGGCTGCGGCGGAAAAGGGCACTGTATTCATGACCTTGCCCGAGGCACAAGATCTTTATAATCTTCGCGATGAGGTCACCGAGGTGACCATCAATCTGGATACTATTGGCAAGGAAGCGAGCGTGATCGCCGCGCTGCAAGCCGCGCTGCCCGGCTACGAGATCGACTCCTGGGACACCTTGAGGCCGGAGATCCGGGAGACCATCACCACCAAGCTGGCCTTCACCAGCGTCTTCGGATTGATTGTGATCTTCATCGCCAGCATCGGCATTCTGAATATCCAGTTGATGGCGGTGTTCGAACGCACCCGGGAAATGGGCGTGCTTGCGGCACTGGGCATGAAAGGGCGACAGATCATGGGTCTGTTCATGTTGGAAGGCACCATGATCGGCGTGGTTGGCGCGGTGATCGGCTGCGTTCTCGGAGTCGCGCTGCTGGCGCTGGTGGGGCAGAAGGGCATCGATTACTCCTTTGCCTCCGATATCGGAGGCGAGATGATCGCCCTGATGGGCGACCGCATCTATCCCAGCATTACCCTGTCCGATGTCATCAGCCGCGGTATCACTGTCACGATAATCGTGATGATCGCTTCACTGTACCCGGCCTGGCAGGCGTCGCGCAAGGAGCCTGCGGAAGCCTTGCACCATGTTTAGGTAACAGTGGTCAGTAACCGGCGATCGGAATACGGATTACCGGTTGCGGAATACCGATCATTGGACACTTGAAAGAGGATAACTACCAATGGCACTCGGCAAACTCTGGACCATCGCCTGGCGGGATCTGGGGCGCAACAAGCGGCGCTCATTGTTCTCGATACTCGCTGTTGCTCTCGGCCTGGCTTTGTTGATCGTATTGAACGGCTTCATTGCCGGCATGGTGGAAGGCGCATTGCAGAATTCAATTCGCCTGGAAACGGGACACGTGCAACTGCGGGCAGCCAGCTACGAGGAAGAAAAAACCAGCCTGCAATGGAAGGACCTGCTGGATAACCCGCAGGGTTTGACGGAGCAGGCGAATGCCATGGACGAGGTAAAGATCGCTGCCCCGGTCCTTTGGGCCAGCGGCTATCTCAACACCAGGGATGAGGCGGTCGGTATACGCATTTTCGGTGTGGACACCACTTCTGGCCTCTACCAGCCATTCAGGGAGGCGATGGTTGAGGGAGAGTTCCTGGACGCCGACGACCGCAGTGGGATCCTGATTGGAAAGCGCCTGGCCGATAGCCTGGAGTTGGGCGTTGGCGACACTGTGAACCTGGCGGTAATCAACTCAGACGGCCAACCAGACGAGAGTCCCTTCACCATTCGCGGTTTCTATTCCACCGGGGTTTTCAGCTACGATGACAGCGCCGCTTTCATGCCGCTGTCGAAGGCGCAGGCATTTACCAACACCGGCGGGCGTGCCAGTGCGGTCACCATGTTGCTCAACGAGCAGGAGAACGCCGAAGCCGTGGCAGCGGCCCTGCAAAGTCCGGGGGTCAGCGCGCTCACCTGGCGCAAGTTGAACGAAGTGTTCCTGGTCACCCTTGATGCGGCCCTGAGCTTCTACGTCATCATCTACGGCATCGTGATTTTGATCGTGGCGGTCATCATCGCCAACACGCTGCTGATGGCCGTCTTCGAGCGCATCCGCGAGGTGGGAATCCTGGCTGCGCTGGGTATGAAGGGGCGTCAGATATCGCTGATGTTCCTGATCGAGGCTGCCATTCTTGGCGTGGCAGGTGTTTTGCTGGGCAACATTCTCGGCTCTGCCGGCGTGGCCTATCTGGCCAGCTCCGGGATTTCAACAGGTGAGACCGGCGCTGTGGCCGCGGATATTGCCATCGGCGCGACCATGTATGCCAAATTCGATCCCGGCGGCATGTTTTCCCTGTCGGCGTGGACCCTGATTATCACGCTGTTGGCCGCGCTCTACCCGGCCTGGTATGCGTCGCGCCTTGAACCGGTAGAGGCGCTGCATTCCTTCTAATTGTCAATCCACTCCGCTTCGCTGCGGGACCCTGTGGTCGATTGTCAATGCGAGCAGAAACCGTTGGCAACTGGCAATTGCCCGATGACCACAGACGATAAATCCTTGTTCCTGGAGAACAACAATGGAAATCATCCAACTTGAGAATGTCGTAAAATCATACCAGATCGGCGAGGTTGAGACCCGCGCGTTGGACGGCGTCAGCCTGACCATGGCGGATGGAGAGTTTACGGCCCTGGTCGGCCCTTCGGGCTCGGGAAAGACCACCATGCTTCAATTGATAGGCTGTCTCGACCAACCCAACAGCGGCATTGTCAGGATCAACGGACAGGATGTGACCGGGCTCAGCAAAAACAAACGCGCTGATCTTCGCAAGGAAGATATCGGATTCATCTTTCAGTTCTTTGCCCTGATTCCGGTTCTCAGTGCCTACGAGAATGTGGAACTGCCACTGCTTCTGAACGGCGTCGATGGTAAGGAACGGCGAGATCGGGCTATGGGCCTGCTCGACAGCGTTGGCCTGGCCAATCGCGCCGAGCATCGGCCCGATCAGATGAGCGGCGGCGAGCAGCAACGGGTGGCTATTGCTCGCGCCCTGGCGCCCAAACCGGTGATGGTTCTTGCCGATGAGCCCACTGCCAACCTGGACACCGAAAATGGCAAACAGGCGATGGATATCATGCAGCGTCTTAATCAGGAAACGGGCACTGCGTTCGTCTTTGCCACCCACGACCCGCGCGTCATGTCGTATGCCCGGCGAGTGGTTACCCTGCAAGATGGCCGGGTTGTGGATAACGGCCTACAGAACTGAGGCGACCACCTATGACTGGCAGACGATGGCTGATTGCGGTGCTCACGTTGATTGCGATCAGTGCGGGTTGTACGCAACAGGAGACACCAACCCCTCTTCCCTCGGCCACGCCGATTCCTGCGATTGCGATCAATCCCGTCGACGGATCGGCCAGAGCCTCGGGCGAAATTGTTCCCGCCAGGGTAGCAGCGTTGGGCTTCCCTGCGGGAGGCAGATTGCGGACCCTGGAGGTCGAGGTGGGTGATCGGGTGGCGACGGACGCATTGCTGGCCCAACTTGATGCCGTTGCGGCAGAAGCGACCGTGGCCCAGGCCCGGGCGGCTCTCTTGAGGACAGAGGCGTTGCTGGCCGAACTGCAGGCTGGCGCGCGACCCCAGGAGATCGCGGCAGCCCAGGCACGGTTGGAGACCGTTCAGGCTCACCTGACGCAACTCAACGAAGGTGCCCGGGCTGAGGAGATCGCCGCGGCTGAGGCGAACCTGGCTGCGGCCGAGGCAAGGCTTCAGCAGCTATTCAGCGGGCCGCGGGAGGCGGAGCGCATCCAGGCCCAGGCGGCGCTCTCCAACGCGGAGGCGGCGCGCCAGCAGGCTCAGGCCGCCTATGATCAGGTGGCCTGGCGGTCCGACGTGGGGACGCTGGCTGAGAGCCGCCAGTTACAGGAAGCGACCAACAACTACGAGGCTGCCCAGGCTCGCTACGACGCCTTGTTCGCCGATCCCGATGCCGACGACGCGGCAGCAGTTCGGGCGGAGATCCAACAAGCCCAGGCTGCATTGGACGGCTTACAGGCATCTGCCACGGCAGGACAGATCGCTGAGGCCGAGGCGCAGGTGCGGGCGGCTCAGGCGGAACTGGATTTGCTCGCAGCGGGCGCCCGGGCGGAGAGTATAACGGTTGCCCAGGCCGTAGTAGCTGAAGCCGAAGCGGCCGTGCAACGGGCTGAGGCCGATCTGGCCAATTCGCAGTTGCGCGCGCCCTTTTCCGGCACCATTTCAGCGCTGGAAGGCAATCCTGGCGAGATGGTCTTGCCCGGTCAGACTGTGTTGACCGTAGCTGACCTGGAGCATCTCCAGGCGGAAACCACCGACCTCAGCGAGCGGGATGTGGGCCGGGTTTCGGTGGACAAGCCGGCCACTGTTTTTGTGAAGGCGTTGAACAGCCAAGTGCCAGGCCGGGTGCTGCGGATTGCGCCTCAGGCCAGTATCATCGGCGGGGATGTAGTTTACACCGTCGTGATTGAACTCGACGGGCAACCGGCCGACCTTCGCTGGGGAATGAGCGTGGATGTGGAGATACACGAAGAGTGAAGTGGTGGTTGATGGGGGGACAGGTAGGCAGGGAAACAAGTGAAGCGGCGGGCCGACCAAAACCGACCTGCCGCTTTCGTTTGTGCATTTCGTAGGACGCGTCTCGATACCTATAGGTGCAAGTGTTGGAAATTGCCCTCTGCCATTAACAATTGATCATTGACCACTGGCAATTGACAATTTGGTCGTCTGCCGCCCTACCAGCTGTGACAGCAATCGGTGTGGTGGGGCATAGGCGGCACGCAGCCGCCGGCCGGCCGGTTCTTGAACACCACCGGGTTCTGGGCGCCGGGCGGGGCGTATTGGTCGAGAGTGAGGTACATGCCGGCAGGAGTGACCGGGATCCACCCCGGCTTCAGCCATTCTGTGATGTACCAGGTACCGGGCGTAACGGTGAAAAACACCGTGCCTGAGGCGTCAGTTGTACCCGTCTGTGGATGGACAAAGGGATCGTTGTAGGGGGTGAAGGTGATGTCCCATCCTTCTCCCCGGGCAACGGTGCCGTCCGCTTGATCCTCCCATTTGATAGCGGGAATGTCGAAAAGGCGCCTGATCTTGAAGACAATGCGGTAGGCGCACTCCTGGGCTTCAAGGTGGGTTGGACCGGTCTCGGCTACACCGGAACGTTCCGCCAGGGGGATGATGCTGTCCCAATCGGTGGGAAGCTGAAGCACGAAGTTCCAATCGCCTGGCTCCAGCCCCTCAAATCGAAAATAGCCATCGGCGCCCACAGGAACCACGGCGGTGGCACCCTGGCTGTTCTCAGCGCATATGAACAGCTCGGGGGAAGTGCGAGTCCCGTCCACGGGCCGCTCCCGATGGTTGATCACCCACCCGTCAACCGAGACCGTGCCGTTGGATGCTTGCTTCTCATACGAAGTGGCGATGGTTTCGCCTGCGTACGCATCCTGACATCCCCCGGGTTGCTGCAGAAGATGGGATGCGGCGAAGGCAGCGCTACCGGTCGTCAAAAAAAGGGCGACGACAAGAACCAGTACGGCGAGCGTGCGGTGTTTTGCTTTCATGGCTGCTCCTCCTTTCCATCTACCATTATCGATTATCAACGGTTAATTGTCAACTGCTGTCCCATTTTCCTTCTAACGCCAATGCTAACGCATCCCTAGCGACTGCCTGGTAGAGTGTAGGCAGCTGATTCAGGAATGGTTTGAGCCAACTGGCGGTTCAGAGGAGGAAATGGTATGTACAGCATCTGGCACAAGATCCCGCGAACGACGATCGCAACGATCGCAGGTTTTCTGATTGTCATTGCCCTTTTGCCGGGCAGTGCTGCAATCGTCACGGCAATAGGCCATCCGGCCGCCTCTCAGGAGGCCACCTGCCCGTCGCGGAACAGGCTGGCGGTGAACGAGGGCGTCGAACTCCGCGATGTTTCGTCGGCAGACCTGCGAAGCGGACCCGGATTGGATGCCACATTAGCGCGTGACGGGCGCAGCCGATCGTCTTTGAAAATTCAGGCCAGGGAGATATGGTATGTGCTTGAAGGCCCCGTATGTCGGGATGGCGTGAACTGGTGGAAGCTTGGTCTGCGAAACACTGTCGGCTGGGTGAGCGAGGGCAACTCTATTGCCGGCTACCGCCTAACGCCCGTGGGGCTTCACAGCGGCGGTGTGAGGCATACTGCCAGCATGGCTGTCTGTGGATCGGGCGATCACTGGAATCTCCGCGTGGGCGACATTGTAGCCATCGCAGGTGCCGGGCCTTTGGTGGTTCGAAATCAGCCCCATCTGTACGCCAACCAGATCGGCTGGCTCTATCCGGGCGTTTCCGTACGTATTCTGGATGGGCCTCGGTGTGTCAAGGACACGACGTGGTGGTTCATCGAATCGAACGATGGCGCATATGTTTCCGATGCCGTCAGGATTCGGGGCTGGATCAGCGAGGGCGACTCAGAAGGTAATCCACCGGTGCGTCTGCTACCGATTAGTGCGGATATTCTATTGAGTGAGATCCCTTCGCTTGCGCCGGAACGCACGTGCGAATCCGCGCTAACCACGTTCGCGCGACCCATTCTTGGCAACCTTGTCTCTTAGCCAACCCATCTACATAATTCCAAGCCATTCGTACGGGCGACCCATTCTTAGCAACTTTGCTCTCGCGTGCTGGCTACCACGCACATCCGTTCGATTTTGGAGGATGCTGGGTCGGATAGTGAGAGAGAATACGATCAGTTCGTTTGTGTCGAGCGACTCCATTTGAGCAGTTACATGGTCAAAACAACGTTCCACCCCAGGAACAGAACGACGAAATGCAACAATTGCCATGCACCTGTCACGTATCAAATACCTGGGTCCTTCGGCCCAGGGCGTGGCT
>JAYELL010000041.1 GCA_034717495.1 Chloroflexota bacterium
TCACACACAGGTTGCCCGTGTACACACCGTCGGCCAACCCTGTCGAGTCGAAAGTCACTGTCACATCGGTATCGGTGCCACCGGCATTGGAGCCGGCGTACTGACTCAGCGACAGCCACGGGATGTCGGAAGGCACCTGGCAAGGGCCTCCACCGTTGCCGGCATCCAGCACTACGTCGTCCACGAAGAAGTTGGAGCCGCCGCCATTGTTGGCAAAGATCTCCGAGTGGAATTCTAGCGTATGCGGGCCGTCATCAGCCCAGGCACTCACATCTACCGTGATCTCCCGGTAGCCCAGCACGCCGCAGGCTGGATCGCTGCCGTCGGTCATCCACACCTGGGTACCGTCGACCGTCACCTCCATGTAGTCCGCGACGCTGTCACAGACAATCTGTTCCGTCCAGAAGGTTAGCGTCGCCGGGCTACCGCTGGGGATGTTGACGACCTGCGATACACTGCCCTCTTCATATGCACCGATCCCACCGAACCAGGCCCACCATGCCCCCGTTAGCGGGCCGGTGCCGGTGCCCGTGCCGCAACTGGGCACGTCGCACAGCGGTGTACCGAAGTTCAGGGAGAACTCAGTCCAGAAGGGGTTAGGTGTGCCAGCCTCGAAGCTGCCATCCTGTATCACATCCGCACTGGGTGCTGACTGTGGCGAAGCCCCGCCCGGTGCCGTCGTCCCTAGTCGCTCTGGCACGCTATTGGCCGCAGGTGCCGGCCTCGGTGTCGTGGTATCTTCCTCTTCGATCAGCCAGTCCAGCATGCCACCACCTGTGTTGCTGATGCTCAGCGTCTGATTCACGCTCGTGTTGGTCGGCTGGGCACTACCCAGGCTCAACGGATCCACATAGATATTGGGCGGTTCAGTGCCATCATCGCTGGGGATCAGACACCATTCCATCAGCGTACCTGTGTCACCACCGGCGTTGTCGCTAATGGTCAACTCCCAGGAACCGGCAAAACTCTCGCCGTCGAAGGCTGCCAGCACCGGTCCAGGCGGATCGCCGCCCACCCGATCACCCCAGATTGCAGGTGCATCGTCACATTGGGTCTCGATGTCGCCATCAGGTCCTTCGTCGTTCACCGTCACGTCGTAGTCGTTGCCCGAGCAGCCGAAGGTGGTAGCAGGGTTGCCTGGTCGGTCGACGATGGTTGCCGTCGTGCCGGTGTCCACATGCTCCAGGGTGAAGGCCAGGTCGCCCACCCAGGTATGCGGCACGTTCAGGTAGACATCAAGGTCGGTCAATATACCGCCACTGGCCACCACAATGGTATCGCTGACCTGCCCACTGTCGGGAATGCCCAACTGGGGTGCGCTGCAGACCACGTCGGCTGTGGTGAAGGTGAAGTAGGTCGTCGCCGGCGTGGTGCCGCATGCGTTGCTGGCCGAAACTCGCCAGTAGTACGCAGTGGTCGGCGCCAGGGCTGCACCGTTGTAGGTCGTGCCTGGAACGGTCGCTGAATCGACGATGTTGGTGAAGCCCGCGTCGGTGGCTACTTCGATAGTGTAACTGGTGGCCCCAGTGTCACTCCATGTGTAGGTTGGACTGGAGGCAACGCCAGTTGCATTGTCGGGCGGCGTCAGCAATGCCGGTGCGGCGGGCACGCTGTCAAAAACGTCCAACCCTATAGTCTCGAATTTCGTGCCGGTCGTCGACGTGCCCGTGACGTCGAATGAATAATTTCCGCCAGCGATGGCCGCAGTGCCCACGGTCAATGTGCTGGACCCCGGGGGAGTCACCGGGTCTACACTGAAATTGATGGTTGCGCCGGCCGGCTCGCCGCTGGTGCCCAGGTCGACAGGGTCGTTGAAGCCCATGATTGATCCAACGTCTACCGTATAGTCAGCGCTGTCGGGGACGCAGATCGCCTGGCTGTTCGGGGTAGCCGACAGTGTGAAGTCTGGCGTGCCGCATTCGTCGAAGCGGAAGGCGCCGATACGCAGTTTCCAACCGATGGAGCTGGTCACCGGGATGTATTGGTTGACGTACCAGAAGGTGCAGTCGTCCACTGGATCGACATTCATGGAGGTGTAGTCGCCCCAGCGCTGGCTGCCGGTCTGGGAGCCGGTGCCGTCGATGATGGACGCCTCGCCTTGCGGCATGGTGCCCAGTGGGTCGCCGGCCAGGCGCCCGGTGTACCAGACGCTGGGATAGGTGGTGGTGGCGTTGGAGGCACTGTAGCCCAAGGCCATGTTGCCGGCGCTGTCCATGGCCACGCTGCCGAACCAGCGATGGATGCCATCACTGACGCCGGGCGCATAGGTGCCCTGCTGGTAGACAGTGGGGGTTCCGCCGGGATCGCGCACCTCGTACCAGCGCACGCCGGCCATGTTCGGCGCCGCTTCCACCGATTGATTGGTCACCAGCGATTCGTGGGAACCGAAATTGCGGTAGGCCAGGCGCCAGATAGGTCGCTGGCGATAGGACTGCACGTCGACTTTGTTCGCAGTGTCCGGCTGCGGAATGCAGTCGCGGGAACCGGGCGAGCAGGGAAACTGGGAGTCGAATGCCGCCACCGGCAGCGTGTTGGCCAGCGTAAAGGTCGAGAGGGCCGGGGTGACGAAATCCGCGTCGAACTCCCAGATAGTGAGCGCGTCCTGGGGCGCACCGTACTGGCCGCCGTCGTCCATGGAGCCAACGTAGTAATTGGGCGTGTCGGCCGGCGGCGGGGTAAAGCCGTCCAGGTCGGTCGGCAGCAGACCGTCGCCAACGTTGTAAGGCGCGGCGCCGGGAGGCACCAGGAAGGAGATTACTGTAGGCGCGGGGTTGCCGGCAATCATCTGGGCCCGGTCAAGGGCATAAGCGCCGATGCCGGCAAAATTAGGGCCGGCGAACTCGCGCGTGCTGATGTAGTAGGCATCGGGCCACACGCCATACTTGGGATAATCGGGGAAGTTGGTACCGGTGCCAATGGCGTAGCGGTAGTAGGTGCTCGTGGGGTCGCCGCTGGTCGAGATAGCCACGCAATTAAAGTAGGTTGGGCCCGAACTGGTGAACTGCGTCAGTATCCAGCGGTCTGCCAGTTGGTCGTAGACCACGATGGGATCGCCAGAGTTGTCGGTCTGGCAGTCGCCGCCGAAGCCGGCCCACAGGCTGTTGTTGGGCAGCGGGCCGAGAAGGAGCGTGCCGGTCTTGTCATAGACCGCCCAGTACAGGTTACTCATGGCCACGTAGTGGTTGGGACCCACGTCGCCCACCGGGTCGGGAGGGGACACGCCGGCAAGGTTGGAAGGCCCGTCGAAGCTGATGATGGGGCCAGGGATGCGGCCGGTGCCCACTTGATTCTGAACGACGGCATCGACGTCCTGCGGGCCAAGCGGGCCCTCCAGGCCGGTATCGCGCTCCGGGATCTCCCTGGGTTCCCCGGCCTTGACCTGCAGAGGAGCTATGTCTCGCAGCGGGGGCGAGATGTCGAACTGTATATCCGTGATGACGCCGCGGTAGATGCCTGCGTCGGTGGTTTCGGGCTCCTGGTTGGCTGGAAGAGTCAATCCAGCGGCCGAAAGGGATGAGACCATGGTCAGGACCATGATCAACGCCAGAACTGTAGCAGAGACTCGTCGGCTCATTGCGTCTACCTCCTTGAACACTATCTATGTTGAGACGTGACTGATTGGTTGTGGAGAGGTTCCACAGAGGGCGACAGTAAGGGACGGCATTATTATAGCATCATGAGCGATTTACGAAAAACAGAACGATTTTCTCCAGGACAACCAGGCGCTCCCACTGGTCTGGTCAACCTGCGGGAGCGCCTGGATTTTCGATTCGATGACTAACCCCCGACGTCATAGGCCGGGGCAAGGTCAATTATTGTGCATTGCGCCTTCGCAGCACATACGCCGCGGCCAGGGCCGCACCCGCCAACGCAGGCAACGCCGTCAGCGGCAGGCCTGCCACAGGCGACTGGGCCTCACTGGCCGACATCTCGCCTAGAGTAACCGCCGTCGGCGTCTGGCACGACTGTACCTCCACGTCGTCGATGTCCCAACCGGGATGGCTCACGGAACTATCCGTAGCCATCACCCAGCGCAGCTGCACCGTCTGGCCAGCATAGGCATCCAGGTCCACGATGCTGTTTAGCCAATCCTGCGGATCGCCACACCAGGCGTTGTCCCCGGCTCTCGGGTTGCCAAAGCTACCGGAGATGGGACCATCGTAGGGATCGGTCAGCAGTTCCGCCTCCAGTTGCGTCCAGGTCGCACCTCCGTTGGTGGAGATCTCCAACAGACCACCGTCGAAGCAACCACTGAAACTATCCTCGATCTCCTGGTAGTTCCAGAACTTGAGACTCAACGGCGACTGGCCAACGGGCAGCGCAACGGCCGGAGAGATCAGGTATTGGTCGGAAACAAAGCCGACGTCATCGGCGTGATAGACGGAGCTGCCGCTGACCGGCCCGCTGGGGGCAACACCCCCGCCCAGAGCCCAGGTGCTGGCAGTGCCACCGGTGGTCCAGCCGACTGTACCACTCTCGAAGTCATCGAAGAACACCTGGTAGGGCGTGGTGCCAGGACCACAGTCGCCAGGCGCCGACCAGGTTGTGAAGTCGAAGACTGCGGAGTAAGCCCCGACGCCACAGGCGTTTTCGGCCGACACCCGCCAGAAGTAGGTAGTATTGGTGTTCAGTGGCCCGGCCTGGTAGCTAGTACCGGGTACCGTCGCAGACTCCACGATGTTGCTGAAGCCGGCGTCGGTGGCGATCTCGACCATGTAGCTGTCTGCCCCCACGTCTGACCAGGTCAGGGTTGGCGCGGGATTCACACCGCTCGCGCCGTTGGGTGGGGTCAGCAAGGTGGGCGCCACAGGAGCAGCGTCCAACATTTCCAGCATCACGGTGTTGTTGTGCACCAGGGACGGTGTCATCACGCTGGTGCCCACGATGTCGAAGGTGTAGTTGCCCACGCCCGCGCCGCTGATGGTCAAGGCGCTGTTGGCGGGTGGCGTCACCGGGTTGGGAGCAAAAGAGGCAATCCCTGGATTGCCCACGGCCGCCAGCGAAACGTCACCCATGAAATCGCCGATGACTGCCACCGACACGTCATAGACCGCGTCGTCGGGCACGCAGATCGACTGCGCTTGCGGCGTCGTAGACATGGTGAAGTCGTTGCTGCCACAGGCGTCGAAGCGGAAGGCCGCGATGCGGGTGCTCCACTGGCTGGTTTCGTTGTACTCGCCGGTGAACCAGAAGGTACAGTCGTCGATCGGATCGACGCTCATGGCGCTGTAGTCGCCGTAGCGGTTGCTGCCGTTGGCGGCAGAACCATCGACAATCGTGTACTCGCCCTGGGGCATGGTGCCCAGGGGATCGCTGGCCAGCCGGCCCACGTAGCGCAGGCCCGGGTAGGTGCTGGTGGCGTCTGAGACGTTGTAGCCCAGAGCGATGTTGCCCGCGCCATCCATGGCGATGGCGCCCATCCAGCGGTTCACACTGTCCGGTGAGTAGGTGCCTTCCTGGTAGAGGTCCCAGGTGCCGGTGGTGTTGCGCAGCTCGAACCAGCGTTTTCCACCAAGATCATTGCCGTTGACGTCGGTGACCAGGTTGCCCACCAGGGTCTGGTGGCCACCGAAGTTGCGGTAGGCCAGGCGGAACATGATGACCTCCCGCAAGGGGTCCAGGGTCGTCCCGGAGCCTGGCTGGGGGAAACAGGAGAAGGATACGAGACCGCACAGATCGGAGTCGATCTCGGCTATCGGAATGGAGGGCAATTGTGTGAAGGTCGTGTTGCCAGGGTTGGCCCAGTCCACATGGAAAGCCCACATCTCCAGATAGTCCTCGGTGGGGTTGTTGGAGCCAACGTTATGCACCTCGTCGTCGCGGTGGCGCATGATGATACCAGGTGCACCCGCGGGAGGAGGAGTCATACCATCCAGGTCGGCCGGCGTGACAGCGTTGAAACCGAAGCCCGCCAGGTCAGGGATGAGGAAACGCTGAGACGTGGCTGGTGCGCCGGCTAACATGGCGGCGCGCTCCAGTGCGTAGACGCCGGAGCCACTCTCGTTGGTGGTGGCATAGTAGGCATCGGGCCAGACGCCATACTTGGGGTAGTCGGGAAACTGAGAAGTGCTGAACTGGTATGAGTAGTAGGCGCCAAGGGGATCGGGAGTCTGAGAGATAAAGATACAGAGGGAATTGCCCGGGCCAAACTCACTGAGGAACCAGCGGTCGGCCAGGTGATCATAGAGCACGATGGGATCGCCTGTACCGGTTGAGCAACCTCCCAGAAGGCCAAGATCAAACCGTTGCAATAGATTGGCATTGGTCTTGTCATAGACGCTGACAACGGTAGAGTTGACCATCTGAATGTAGTGGTCCTTGCCGATATCGCCCACGGTATCCGGCGGGTTGAGGAACTGGTAGCCCTCGCCGTCGAAGTTGAAGATGGGGGTATCGAAGCCCTCGGCGCTGCCCTCAGGAGCCTCGGCCTGCACAGCCAGCAGGGGATCGATGCCCCCCTTGCTGCGGAAGTCGGGTGGCAGTTGGGAGCCGTAGCTCAGACGCGGGTTGATCTCCCGATCCAGTTCGTAGTCGATCTGCGGTTCGGGCAGGTCACGGGCCTCGCCGGTGAGTACAGGCTCGACCGTTTCGCCGACCCACACGTCATTGCCGGTCGATTCCTGCTGGTCTGAGCTGAAAGAGACCACACCGGCCGGCGCACGATCACCGCCGGGCAGTGCCAGGTTGTTGAGATCGGTGGGCAGTGCCAGGACGCCGGCAACCAGCGCCACGATCAACAATGCCCCAAATAGCTTGCGAGTGTATTGCATCAGGTTTCTCCTTGGATGTCACTCAGTTGGATAAGTATTGTCATTACACGGCTACATAAGGTTTCAGAAGACTTGTCTACTTGTTTACTTCCTCCCTATCCTCATCAAAATAAGCCTTGGTTCTGCCCACGGCCGCTTCCGCCGCTTCCGGGACAGTCGCCTGGCCGTAGAAGGCCCGTTCGATCTCCCGGCTGGCTGTCTCCTCGATGCTGGCCCAGGTCGTCATGATGGGCACCCGGCCCAGCAGCGGAATGGTATCGATGTAGACCCGACTGCTGGCAGGCGGCTGATCAGGATCAAGAAACGCGGCCGATTCTGCTACCGACTTCAGAGAGGGTACAGTGCGCCCGGACCGGGCTACGATCGACTGTCCCTCGTGCGAATTTGCGAACTCGATGAATTTCCAGGCGGCCTCCTTGTCGTTGGTACTGGACGCCATGCAGTAGCCGTCGCTGTGCAGAATGCCGGCCTGGGATGGACCGTGGGGCAAGGCCACCACATCCCAGTCGAAATCGCCGATGGTTCGATAGGTCGGCACCCCGCGGCGGCTGTTGAAGTAGATGGCCAGGGTGCCATCCAGAAAACGGTTCTCGCTGGACCGGGCCGATTCGGCCAGCGAATCGGGAACGACTCCCTCCTTGCCGCGGAGATCGACGAGCCACTGAAAGGCCGCCAGGGCGGCTGGATCATCCAGGGTCAACCTGGTGGGATTCTCGGGATCATCCACGATCTGACCGCCATATTGCCAGACAAAGGGCGCCAGCCGGAACAGGTTGGGTGATATGCCTGCCCCATATTGATCGATCGTGCCATCCCCATCCAGATCGACGGTCAGCGACCGGGCCGCTTCCAGAAATTCCTGCCAGGTCCAGTCGGGCAGCGGATGGTGCAAGCCCGCCTGGTCGAAAAGATCCTTGTTGTAGTAAGCAACCAGGCTCGAGATATTCTGGGGCACGCACCAGAGTTGATCGTCCAGGTGGAAGGCGTCGATGGTGGGCTGGAAGAAATCAGACTCCTGTAAAACCTCACTTTGTTTTAGATAGGTGTCGACCGGTTGCAGGCCGCCCTGGCCGGCGAAGGTTGCGAAGCGCCGGTAGTTGAGCAGCATCACATCGGCCGGCGCGCCGGCCGAAAAGTCGGTTGCCAGACGGCGGCGGTACTCGGCCTGGCCGGGAATATGCCGCATCTCCACGCCGATATCGGGATGGCCCGCCTCAAAGGCGTCGACAAGCGCCTCGTAGGCGACCAGTTCAGCTGGATCGCCAAAGACCATAAAGGTGACAACATCGCCACCACCAGTGCAGGCGACGGTCAGCCCACTACAGATGAGTAATACAAAAACCAGGTTGAAAAAACGAGCTCGTGACATCACGTTTTTCAATTCAACCCTTCTCCAGCAGATTCGCCAGCGATCGGTCGGTCAGGAACCAGCGCTGCAAGATCAGGAACAGAAAAACGATGGGCAGAGTCATGAAGACCGCGCCGGCCATCAGCAGGGGCCAGTTGGTGGCATCATACTGCTTCAGGATCTGCAGCCCGACAGGCAGCGTATAGGTCTCCGGCCGGTAAAGGTAGAGCACCGGGCCGACAAAGTCGTTCCAGTAGAGCACGAAGGTCAGCACAGCCACGGCTGCCAGTGTCGGACGCGCCAGGGGCAGGGCGATGCGCCACCACACCTGGACGGCATTGGCGCCATCCAGCTGGGCTGCCTCGAAAAGCTCCTGCGGATTGCGTCGAAAGGTCCAGAAAAACAACAGGACAAACAATGGACTGCTGGCCGCAAAGGCCGGTATGATGAGCGCCCACAGGGAACTCAACAGCCCGGTCCAGCGCAGCAGCTGAAAACGAAACATCCAGATGGCCGGCGCCGGGATCATCATGACCAGGATGCTGGCGATCAACAGCCAGCGCCGGGCGGGATCGGGCAGCTGGGACAGGCCGAAACCCGCCAGCGCGGCGGTAATCAGAGTAGCAGGAACCGCAATAGCCACCACTGCCAGCGAATTCAAGGTATAGCGGCCCATGGGAACGAGCCGGAAGATGTCCGCATAGTTCTGCCAGCGAGCCGCTTCCGGCCACCACTCAACCGTCTGGGGCGGTGGCAAACCAGGCTGCCGCAGAGATGCCACCAGTGCCCAGTAGATGGGCAAGAGGAAGATCACCGCCAGCAACAGTGCCAACAAAAACCGAACGGCCGCACCTGCCGTATGATGGCTGATTATGCCATCGGATGGACCATCAGGCAATGTCGGCCTGCCTTCCCAGTCCTACCAGGTTGATCATGCCGATGGCCAACAAGCCCGTCAGAACATAAAAGACCACCAACAAGGCGGCTGCCTCGCCGAACTTGAAAAAGTCGAAACCCAACTCGTAGAGCAGCAACGGTACGTAGGTGGTGGCATAGTAGGGTCCACCGTAGGTCATGATGAAGGTGGGGGCAAAGGTATTCTGCAGGCTGACCACCAGATCCCGCAGTGACAATAACAGCAACCAGGGAACGATCAGCGGCAGGGTGATGCGCCAGAAGGATTGCCACTTATTTGCCCCATCAACTGTTGCCGCCTCGTACAAGGAACGAGGAATGGTTCTGAGCGCCACCAGGGCCACAATGAATCCCTCGCCGATCTGAAAGAGCGCCATGACCACCATGGCCAGCTGGGCCGATTGCGGCTCTACCAGCCAGCCGACGACGGGCAAGCCAAGCCAATTCAAAAAGGCGTTCAACGGGCCGTAGAGTGGATTGAAAACCCAGAGCCAGATCAGGGCATAGGCAGTTTCCGGAATGATGGTGGGAATATAGACAGAAGTGCGAAAAAAGCCCAGGTGACGGCCGGCCGGCTGCAGCAGCAACGCCAGAAGCAGGGCGCCCAAAATCCTCAATGGTACGGCCAGTAAGACGAACAGGAAGGAGTTGCGCAGTGACAACCTTACCAGCGGGGAGCTCAACACCTTGGCGAAGTTCTCCAGGCCGACCCAGGTCGGTGGACGAATGGCATTGTATTCGGTGAAGGAGATAGCCACGGTGGCCAGGGCCGGCAGCACGACCAATACCAGTGTGCCAAGCAGGTAGGGAACCAGGAATAGACGGGTCTGTGTCTGGTATGAGGAAAGGGACCAGGACCTGAAGCTCATGCGCTGCTTTGTCGTTCGAGATCGGTGTTGCGGCGGTGGCAGGAAATACCGGGCAATTGTACCCTGCCGACCGGGTTCGCACAAATTCACCGGCCCAGGTGTCGTCCCCGCGGACCCACGTCCTTACCTCACACCTCCCGGTGGCTTAGCTAGCTAGCTCTCGCACCGTCTGCTGCCGTGACGTCACGCACCGTCTAGCTCACGTGCTGGCGCGTGAGCCTTCGCGCCTTCGTGGTCAAAACCGTCCCCGCGTCCCCACTCCGCCCCATCTCCGTGTCCTTTCCTCAGGAAAACTATCCGCTATCCACCTGCCCGCTTGCCATGCGCTGCTTCTCCTCTTCCACCAGCACCCGGCGCAGGAACTTGCCAACCATGGACTTGGGCAACTCGCTGCGAAATTCAATCATCCTGGGCACTTTGTAAGGCGCCAGATTCTCCCGGCAGAAAAGGATCAACTCCTCGTCGGTGACTGTCTTGCCCTCCTTGAGCACCACGTAGGCTTTGACCGTCTCTCCCCGGGTGGCGTGGGGTAACCCCACCACCACCGCTTCCTGCACCGCGGCATGCATGAAGAGCACCTCTTCAACCTCGCGCGGCACGATGTTGTATCCACCAGCGATGATCAGATCCTTTTTGCGGTCGACGACGTAGAAGTAGCCCTGCTCGTCCATCCTGACAATATCGCCGGTGTAGAGCCAGCCCTGTTCGTCGATGGTGGCAGCGGTCTCATCCGATCGTTGATAATAGCCCATCATTACCTGAGGCGCGCGCAGGGCCAGCTCCCCTTCCTCCCCCTGGGACACGTCAGGGAAATTGCCGCCGGCATCCGGCTCCAACGAAACCACCCTGGCTTCTACATCGGGAAAAGGAACACCAATGGAACCTGGCTTTCTCTGCCCGTAGAGAGGATTGCAGTGGGTAACCGGGGCCGCCTCGGTGAGGCCGTAGCCTTCCACCAGGCGTCCACCGGTGATCTCGCCGAACTGCTCCTGCACCTCCATGGGAAGAGGTGCCGCGCCACTGATACAGGCCTTGACGCTTCGCAGGTTATACTGGGCGACATTGGGATGGTTGATGATGGCAATATACATGGCCGGCACGCCGGGGAAGAGAGTCACACCCTCGCGCTGGATCTGATCCATCAACATCTCTGTCAGCCTGGGGTTGGGCATGACCAACAATTTACCGCCCACGTAGACACTCAATGCCATGGCAACTGTCATACCGAAGACATGGAAGAAGGGAATCGCTCCCATAATAACCTCAATTCCAGGTTCGAGATCGGTGATCCAATTGGAGCACTGGACAACATTGGCTATCAGATTGCGATGGCTCAACATGGCTGCCTTGGGTACGCCGGTCGTGCCACCGGTATATTGGAACAAGGCAATATCTTCGGGGTCGATCTCTATGGATGGCGGAGTCGCAGGATAGTTCGCCATCAGGGACTTAAAATGAAAGACCCCGCTTCCTTCCGCCACATCGACCCAGTCGCCCGATTTTTGCTGCGTTCGTTTGATCAGGAGGTTATAGGGGAAGCCAGAAAAGTCATTGATATGGCAGACAATGACCCGCTTGATGCTTGTGTCGGAGCGAATCTTCTCCAGCTTGGGATAGAAATTGTTCAGGATAATCAACGTCTCGGCGCCCGAATCGGCGAACTGGTGCTGCATCTCCCGGGCTGTGTAGATGGGATTGGTGTTGACCACGATGGCGCCCAGCTTGAGAACGCCAAAAAATGCAATCAACGAATGGGGGGAGTTGGGCAGCTGCACTGCGACGCGATCTCCCTTGCGCACACCCAGTTCGTAAAGGGCGGTCGCCAGGCGATCCACCTGGTCCTTTACCTGAGCATAGCTCAGTTCAGCGCCGACCGTTCTGCCGGCCGGCAGGTAGCGAAGAACCATGCGAAGGGCGCTCTGCCTGGCGTATTTTTCCACGCTCTCGTCAAACATCTGGGGCAACGTGATTGCCGGATAGTCGATGGTCGTCGGCACACCATCCTCGTAGTGGGCTAACCAGGGCTTTTTCATATTCGTTGGTTCTCCTTTTTGCAGCTTGTCATTACCTGGCCAACAACAGTAATCCAAACAGATACCGATGAGAGTACATACATTATACAAAAAAAAGGTTGGGACGTCAATTGAATTTGACCGGTCCCAATCCCTGTGCTATAATCGGTTATGACGCAATGCGTCATTTCGACGATGTGAAAAATGTCGAGACACTTTGTGCCACAAAGGAACACGCAGGGTGATGTTTCGACCCAAATATGGAGGATTATTCTCATGGAAGAACAGACTAAAGAAACAACCGAGATCATCAGCGACGAAGAGAAGGCTGCCAGCAATGGCCACACAGGCGTTGCGCTGAGTACCAGTTCGATGACCGCGGCCGTGCGCAAGGTATTGCTGGCCGGTGTTGGCGCGGTGGCCCTAAGCAGAGATGAGATCGAGGACTTTGTAGCCAGGCTGGTTGACCGGGGTGGGATCGCGGAGCAAGACGGGCGCAAGCTGGTCAACGATGTGCTGGCCCGCCGCCGGCAGCAGGCAGAAGAGATTCAGGACACGGTCGAAGAAAAAGGCAGCCAGGCCCAGACCAAAACCGAGTCCATGGTGGACCAGAGCATCGAGAACGTGTTGACCCGCCTCAACGTACCCAGCAAGAGCGATATCGATGCATTGAGCCAAAAGATCACCCTGCTGGCTGAGAAAGTAGATGCCCTGAAAGATGCTTAGAACTCCTTGCATGGTGGCATGAATCCCTGCAAGCAACAGGTTGATCTTTCTCCCAGTTCACTCTGGAAAGCCTCTCCTTTGAACGAACCTGACCCAACGGGCGCTGAACCAGAACCGGCGCCCGTTGGATTTCAGGCTTGGACACAATCGGCGCGGCGCGGTATAATCTCGATGCCAGGAGGACCCGCATGACTACCGTCCTGATAAAACGCTACCCCAATCGAAAACTGTACAATACCGAGGCCAAGCGCTACGTAACGCTCAACAGTATTGCCGAGCTTATACGAGAAGGCGATGACGTTGAAGTGCGTGATCACGAGACCGGGGAGGACCTGACGGGCATTACCCTTTCCCAGATCATCTTCGAGCGAGAGAAAAAGGGCAAGGGTTTTCTGCCTGACGCCCTGCTCACCAATCTGATTCGCACCGGTGGCGATACCCTCTCCTACGTCCGCCATTCCTTCCAGGCCTCGATTGGCGCCATTCGCACCCTGGAAATTGAATTCGACCGGCGGATCGATTCATTGGTGCGACGGGGTGAACTTGGCGAGCAGGAGGCTCAGGAGTTGCGAGAGGAAATGCGTGAAACGGTCGCCTGGGACTCAGTTGACTCCAGCGCTCTTGACACCCGGGTTGAGACGACACTGCACCGGCTGAACATGCCCTCGCGGGTTGACTTACTGCGCCTCCAGGCCCAGGTCGATCAACTCACCAAAGTGCTCGATGCCATGTTGGACGAAGAAAGGCAGGCTTC
Source organism: Chloroflexota bacterium (assembly GCA_034717495.1). NCBI lineage: Bacteria > Bacillati > Chloroflexota > Chloroflexota bacterium. The sequence goes on from JAYELL010000041.1 coordinate 13,395, forward strand.
AGTCCCCAACAGTCTCAGGCAACCGCCTGCGGATGGTTAGTCAAGCTGCAGTATCAGGTTCCAGCAATTCCAAATATGCAGATAAACGCTGATCAGACATCAGAAAAGATCAGCGTCGGAGGTCTGCGTAATCAGCGTTCCTCTGGCTTGTCCAGGTTAGGTATAAATGATGTCAACAAGGTCGGACTCTGCCATGTCCTCGTTGGGGCGCACCGCTTTGGTATTGGCTGGTGGCGGTATCAGCGGCGCGGTGTATGAAATTGGCGCGCTGCGGGCGATCGATCACCTGTTACTGAACCGTACTGTCAATGATTTTGACATCTTCGTGGGCACCAGCGCGGGCGCCTTGATCGCATCGCTTTTGGCCAATGGCATCAGCTCCGTGGACCTGATGAGAGTCGTCAACGCCACACACCCCCTGGTCGAGTTCCCCGAACCCAAAGACCTTTTTCGTTTCAACACCCGAGAGTTTGTGCGGCGTGGCCTGGCCCTTCCGGCGCGCCTGGCGTTTACCGGCAAGGAGGCCCTGGCCCTCAGAAGACGCCTTTCGGTACTCGACATTGTCTTCAGTGGCCTGGGCGATGCCCTTCCATCGGGAATCTACGACATCATGGGCTACGGCGACTGGATCGAAAATACGATCAAACGCCTGGGTGGCAGCGACCGCTTTGATGCCTTGGCCAAGGAGCTTCACATTGTAGCCACCCAATTGGGCAACGGACGACGGACCGTGTTCAGCGCCCAAACTCCCGACGTTACCATCCCCCTGGCAGTCGCCGCATCTTCGGCAATCCCGGTAGTATACAAGCCGGTCCGCATCGGCAATCGCGAATATATCGACGGCGGTATTCGGGGCACTGCCAGCCTCGATGTGGCCATCGAACATGGCGCAAAGCTGGTGGTATGCATCAACTCCCTCGTACCTTTTGACAGTCGAGGTTGGGAGGAAGCCAAAAGTGCGCCACCAGGGGAGCTGATCAGCCAGCGCGGGCTGGAAGCTGTCAGCGCCCAGACGACCCGTGTCCTGGTTCATGCCGGGTTGAAATACCACATCAAACAGTTGCAGCGCCGCCATCCCGATGTGGACATTATTCTGATCGAACCGAAACCTGACGATTCGACCATGTTTTTCGCCAATATCATGCGCTTGCAGGATCGAATCTCCATTGCCGAACATGGATTTCGCTCGGTCAGCGTCGATTTGGCCGGCGGCTATGAACATTTTCGGGAAACCCTGGCCCGCTATGACATCAAGATATCGCGCGGCCTGGTCATGGCGGACCTGGAAGAAATCCGGCAAGCAGGCCACGACCCGGCGGTCGTTCAGGGTGTGCTGGAACGCAGCGGCCAACCGGGAGAGAAGCCGCCCGGGCATGGCAGCGCTGGCGAGTCCCTGAAGCAGCTGGAACGAACTTTAGTTCTGCTCGAAAAAAGGCTTGACGAGTTAGCTGAATAAGCTGCGGTAATTTTCCCAAGAAACGCTTGTCTGGGGGACAAAAACCATGCCCAACTCCTTGGCCTTGCGTTGCAGGTTCTTAGATGACCCGATCCCGGTATTGCTGCTACACCACCATCGTTTCCGTGTCGCCCCTCGCTACCTAGCTCACGCACCGCTTGCTGCCTCTCGGCACGCCTGCTGGCGTAGCGTGCTGGCGGCGTCCCCGTGTCCCCCCTCTTCGTGTCCTTCGTACCCTTCGCGCTTCGCTTCCTTCGCACCCTTCGCGCCTTCGTGGTCCAAACCCTCCCTACCTCACGGTACGCCTGCTGGCGGCGTCCCCGTGTCCCCGTGTCCTCCCTGCCCTTCGTGGTCCAAACCCTCCCTACCTCACGGTACGCCTGCTGGCGGCGTCCCCGTGTCCCCGTGTCCTCCCTGCCCTTCGTGGTCCAAAC
>JAYELL010000042.1 GCA_034717495.1 Chloroflexota bacterium
TCGATGCGTATCTGGAGGAAAATCCTCAGGAATTATCCCAGGAAGAACGTGAAATCGTAAGAAGTTGGAAGAAATTTGTGCGCGGCGATTTTTACATCAAACGATTGCTCAAGAAATATGCTGTATTAGCACTTCATGATTCGTTCGAAGACATGCTTGCATTTACCCGATTGCCATGTTATGCGAAAGCAGTTCTACTGCCGTTCAAGAACAAAATTGTCTACGACGGAATATTACAAGGGTATTCTATTTCAGCGCTGCTGCTCGGGTTCTTCGCTCTCGCTGCCGCGATGATGCTTCGAAACGCTCAGCAAACCATGCCCGTGGCGCCGGGCAGCGAGAGCGGCCCGCAGGCGGTGCAGTTGACTGTGCCGCCTTTCACCGGCTACAGCGGTCAGATGAGCTATTTCGCGGGCGACGCCATCGACTTCCACATCTCCTCTCCCATCGTCGACAACAGCTACAGGCTATTCGTGTTTCGGGAGGGGGAAACCCGCGAGCTGGTGCACGTCCAGGCGAGCGGTCTGCCGGCCACCGTCAACATCGATCTGACTGACGCCGAGTTCGGCTACGACTGGCCGGCGACCGCCACGATCCCCGGCTCGGTGACCGAGAGCTGGCCCAGCGGCTATTACCTGGCCCGCATCGAAGCAGCCAGCGTGTCCGATCCGCCCTCCGATGCCTGGGGCGAGTACATCCCCTTTATCATCAAACCCAGCCTGCCTTCCGGTCAGATCCTTGTCCAACTCGATACCAACACCTGGCAAGCCTACAACAACCGCTTTGGCCGAAGCTATTACACCGAGCCGCGCACATTCAAGGTCTGCTTCCATCGTCCGATGCGCTGCTTCTCCGCCATGGTGGCCTGGATCGAGGGCGCCACCGGTGAGACAGTTACCACTCGGGCCGGTCACTACCTGCGCTGGCTGGAGCAGAACGGCTATCAGGCGGATGTCGTTGCCAATGAGGACATCCGCGACAACTCGATTCTCAACACGGATAATTACCGGCTCTTCATCTCGGTGGGCCACGACGAGTACTGGGATCACGATATGCGCGACACACTGCAAGCCTTCATCGACGGCGGCGGCAACGCGCTCTTCTTCTCCAGCGACTCGATCTACTACCAGGTGCGCTTCGAGGACAACGGGCACACCATGACATCCTACAAAATACCAGGCCACGCCGAACGCCACGATCCCATGTGGGGCATCGACAACAGTCGGGTGACCACGCACTGGTATCTTCCCCCGGTGAACATCCCTGAGACATCGCTTGTCGGCCTGACCTATCACCTGGGCGGCGTTGGAGTGGGCGGCTACCAGATCTACTACGCCGATGACTGGGCCTTCGAAAACGCCGGCCTCCGGGATGGTGACGTGATCGGAAATTATCCAGACCTGGGCGCGCAGGGCGACGACATCCTGGCCAGGGAGGTGGACGCCACCGAGTGGGAATGGAATTACTCGCTTGGCGTGCCGGTGGTGACAAATACCGCCGTCACCGGCACGCCTGAGAACTTCAAGATCCTTGCCATCCAGGATGACCCGACGTCCGATCCCTCGATCATGGGTTACTATACGAATACGACCGGCGCGACCCTCTTTCATACCGGTACCTGGGATTGGTGGAAGGGGCTGTTCCTGGATGACCCCATGATCGTGCAAATTACCCATAATCTGCTGGCCCATTTGACCGCGGGTGAGACCTCGCCATCCCCGGTCGTGCGACCTGAGTTCACCGAGCGCTCCTTCCGGGACGGTGTTGATGGCTACGCTGGCACCCAGGACACCTATCTCGACCTGGATGTGCCGGATGGCAACTTTGCAGCGCTGGACACGTTGGGCCTGGTCCACGATCGCGCTGGGGACAAACAGGCGGCGCTGGTCAAATTTGATCTGAGTGACATCGAGCCTGGCACTCAGATCGTTTCGGCTCATCTCATGCTCTATGGGTTGAACCTGTCGGCGGGCAGCGAGTTGAAGGTCAGCAAACTGCTCCCATCGGCCCAGTGGCAGGAGTCCCAGGCCACCTGGAACCAGCCCACAGACCAGGCCAGCTGGCCCCATGGCTCGGCCACGATCGGTGCCAGCCTGGAGAACGAGTTTGTCCGTGTGACCGGGCGCGCTATCAGTTTTGAACTGGGCCAGGAGGTGCAGAACTGGGTCGACGATCCGGCTGCTAACCGGGGGATCGCGCTGCGCGGCTATACAGCTTATGACGGCAACTGGGGGCAGACCAATCTGCTCTTCGCCTCGTCGGAACACGCCGACGAATCCTTGCGTCCGGAATTGACGGTGCGTACGGGCACTTGCGTGCTCTTTGGTGACGTGGACAGCGATGGCCAGGTCACCGTGCTCGACATTGCTCTGGTAGCCGATCATTGGGATTCCAGCACCGGTGCACCAGGCAGCAACTACGATCCTCGATTCGACCTGGACGACGACGGCGACGTGGATGTTGTCGACATTGCATTGGTGGCAGGCCAATGGGGCGAAGCATGCAGTATCACCAACTCTTCCAGAAGACAATCCCAATCCTGAAGGAAGATGGCATGTTTTGGTAGGCGGTGTACCCATCCTACTGGACGCTGCCCTTTGCGTCTGAAGCGATCGTTGAGCGCTTCCCTTTCTGCTCCTATCTGAATATACTAATGACCATGGAAGCACTGAGTCACTATAAGATCGATTCAATTTCCGATGCGGTTGCAGTAAAGGGTCTCACAGAGCGTGTAGACCTCTATCGTGTTGATGCATGCCGTAATCTCGATTCAGAGCGGCGGTCCGAAATGGGGCAGTTTTTCACCCCACCCTCTGTTGCTCGGTTCATGGCTTCGTTTTTTGGGGATTGGCCTTGCGTTTCCAGGATGCGCGACCTGGACTGGTTTTTGTTACAGCCTTTCTGACTCGCAGCGACATGGCAAGGTATACCGGAGAAATCTCTTGGGAAACAGAGGTTTGGGTCCAGGAAGCAAGGACGCATCTCATTCACTTCGATGGAAAGCGTTTCCTGGGTCCTTATGACGGCTAGCACCGACTGGCAGTGTTCCAAAAAATACTGGGCCAATCCACAGGCGCTGGCTGCGTCCAACAACCCTTCCAAAGTTTGCGTCGCTTGCCCTGCAGTGGCCAGGCCGGCAACGGAGACATAGTCTCGTACACCCAAAATAAGGAAGCAATCGTGCAAGAACAAACCAGCGCCTCTCGGAAACCTCCCCGCGGCTTACAGCGCCTGCTGTGGCGGGCACCCATCTGGCTCTACAAACTACATCTGGGTGGGCTGCTGGGCCAACGTTTCCTGCTGCTCACCCACACCGGCCGCAAGTCGGGCAAACCCCGCCAGGCTGTGATCGAGATCGACGACTACGACCCGCAAACCAACAGCTATCTCATTGCTTCCGGCTTCGGCCGCCAGTCGGACTGGTACCGCAACATCCGGAAAACACCCCAGGTCATGATCCAGGTAGGGAACAGGCAAATGGCAGCCAGAGCCGAGCCACTCTCGCCGGAACAGTCGGGCGAGGCCATGGTAACCTACGCGCACAAACATCCCACCGCCGCCCGCAACCTGGCGAAAATGATCGGGCTTGATGTGGATGGAAGCGATGAAAGCTATCGGGCTGCGGCGCGCGACCATGTGCCCTTTGTGCGCTTGCATGTCCTGAGCAACGCCGAAGGATAAACCCCCTCGCCCTGTCGGTATATCATTATGTCTCCGCGTTCCGCATCCCCGCGTCCCTCCCTCGCCGTGTCCCCCCTCCCCGTGTCTCTACCTCACGGTACGCCTGCTGGCGGCGTCGCCCCCTCTCCGTGTCTCCGTGTCCCCCCTCTCCGTGTCCCCGCATCCCCCCTCTCCGTGTCCTTCGCTCCCTTCGCGCTTCGTATCCTTACCTCACGGTACGCCTAGCTCCCGCACCGCTTGCTGCCTCTCGGCACGCCTGCTGGCGTAGCGTGCTGGCGCGTGCCCCTTCGCGCCTTCGTGGTCCAAACCCTCTCCGCGTCCCC
>JAYELL010000043.1:0-3576 GCA_034717495.1 Chloroflexota bacterium
CCCTCGCCGTGTCCCCGTGTCCCTCCGCCGCCGTATCCCCGTGTCGCTCCGCCGCCGTGTCGCAAGGCCCCTCTACAACTCAAACTCCCCCACGATGTTATCGAAGAGCGCGCTCAGTTCCTCTTCGGAATAGAAGTGAATCACAATGCGCCCGCCGCGGCGGCTGCGGTAGAGATTGACCTTGGTGCCCAGCGCCTCGCGGAAGCGCCTTTCCAGTTCCCGGGTTTCGGGGCTCTCCTCTTCCTCACCCGCAACCTCGTCCGGTTCGGCGGCAGCCTGGTTCAGGCGCCGCACCAACTCCTCGGTCTGGCGAACGCTGAGGTTTCGGCTGATCACCACGCCCAGCGCCTGCTCCATTAGTTCGTCGCTGGGCAGACCCAACAGGGCGCGCCCGTGGCCTTCTCGAATCTCTCCGGAGATGATCGCTTCCTTGGCCGGGACCGGCAGCCGTAACAGGCGCATCGCGTTGGTAACCGCCACGCGGCTCTTGCCTACCCTGGCAGCCACGACCTCCTGGGTCAGGCCAAACTCTTCCACCAGCGACTGGTAGGCACCGGCTTCCTCCAGGGGATTCAGGTCAGCCCGCTGGAGGTTTTCCACCAGGGCCAACTCCAGCATGCCCTGGGGAGAGACCTCCTTGATGATGGCTGGGATTGCATCGATGCCGGCCATCTTGCATGCCCGCCACCGGCGCTCTCCCGCAATCAAATAGTAGCGCACCGAGCTTCCCGCGGGCGCCTGTGTCAACACCAGGGGTTGAATCAGGCCGTGGGTTTTGATGGACTCGGCCAGTTCGGCCAGCGCCTCGGACTCGATGCTGTCGCGCGGTTGCCTGGGATTGGGTCCAATTTCACTCACCGGCACGTCGGCAGTGCCGGACAAGGGGATCGCAGAAGAAGCAGTCGACTCGCCGCCCGGGATCAATGCGCCCAGGCCTTTACCTAAGCCACGTCTTGTACTCACAGTTCTACCTCACCATACCATTCTCGCGGGCCAGCACCTCTTGGGTGAGTGCCTTGTAGGCGACCGCGCCAGCCGATTTGGGCGCATAGGCGATGATTGGCTCGCCATAGCTGGGTGCCTCACTCAGGCGCACGCTGCGCGGGATAACTGCATCGAAAATTTCATTGGGAAAGTGCTGCCTCACCTCGGCCACCACCTGTTGAGAGAGATTGGTACGGCCATCGAACATGGTCATGACGATGCCGAAGATGCGCAGATCCGGATTGAGGCGCTCGCGCACCAATTGAACGGTCCGGGTCAGTCGTCCCAGGCCCTCCAGGGGCAGATATTCGCACTGGATAGGGATAATCACCCCATCCTGGGCTGTAGTCAATGCGTTCAGGGTTAGCAGGCTCAAGCTCGGAGGACAGTCCAGCAGGACGTGATCATAGCGCGGTAGCACGGGCTTGAGCGCGCGCGCCAGCAGGCGTTCCCGGTCCATCATGCCAACCATTTCCACATCGGCACCGGCAAGGTTGGCCGACGAGGGTATTAAATCGAGGCGCAACCGCCCGGAAAGGCTGATGGACCGGTCAACCGCGGTGCCGTTGATCAGGACATCGTAAAGGGAGACGGAGAGTTCGTCGGGATCGACGCCCACGCTGCTGGTGGCATTGCCCTGGGGATCACAGTCAACCAGCAACACGCGTCGTTTCGAAGCTGCAAGGAAGGCAGCCACGTTGACAGCTGTGGTGGTTTTTCCCACGCCACCTTTTTGATTGGCAAATGCGTAGATACGGGTCATCGCACTGGGTCCCTACCTCTGCTCTGCGCCTTCTCAATCGGGATGTTCGGCGAGCCAGTTTTCAATTTGACCACGTTCTGGAATCCCGTCGATTCCCGATCCTTCGATGTTGAAGGATGCCGCGACGTTGGCGAAGCGGGCCGCATTCAGGGGGTCTCCAGTTTCAAACAGGCGGATAAGAAAGGCAGCTGCGAAGACGTCGCCGGCGCCGGTTGGATCCACCTCTTCGGCCGGTCGTGGCTCAACGCGGGTGGTATCGCCTCGGAAATAGACATCACAGCCGTCGCGGCCTCGGGTGAGAACCATGAGACCGTTGCCAAGCAACTCCCAACAATGCTCTGCCCGGCCCAGGTCGTGGTCGATATCCTCGAAGCTAAGCACCAGAACGTCAACATGGGGCAGAATCTCTTCGGCACTGTCCCACGGTTTGGGACTCACCAGCCCTTGCTCGTTCCACGCTCTCATCCAGCCCTGGGGCACGACACCGACGAGCGCGTCGGGGAACATGGAGGACACGTCGGGCTTGATCTCATTGGCCAATGGGCCCAACAGGACGATCTTTGGTTCCCTCTGCCACGAGCTTGGAATGTCCTCCGGTCCGATGGGCCAGGCCACAGTGTGAAGCTTCTGGACACGCCCGGTGGGCGTGTAGATGTTTTGAAAGGTCGTGGTTTTTTCGCTGGGCAGCGGCAACAGTTCGATGCGATTATACACATCAGGCAGATCGATATCAGGCCCTGTGCGAGTGATCACACCTGGTTTCCAACCCAGGCGCATGGCCGCGACCGACGCATAGGTGACTGTACCGCCAACGGTATAGCCACCAGGGACGAGGTCCCTGGTAATGTGCCCAAGTGTCAGGAAATCCATTGAGCTATTGTAGCACAGAGACATGGGCCGCGCAACAGCATTAGTTTCCCCTCCACCTGATTTATGGTATCATGCCGCTATGGCTTCTCCCCAGTCCTCCTCCATGCAGCACGATCCTTCGTTGTCGCCTGAACGGCCCGGTTGGGACGCCTTGTTGCTGGCTGTTCTATTGATCGCCCGACTGCGTATCAACAGCATGGCCGAGGCAGGATTGTTCGAGCATTTTGAAAATGTCACCACCCACAGCCTCTTGGGGCGAATTCTTAGCGACCAGGCTGAGGCCGCCTTCGGTCCCTGGTTTGGCGACCCTGTCGCGTTGCTGCTGACTGCCCTGAGCATTGGGGCGCTCATCATTTATCTGATCGTAGATCTTCTGGGAAGAGGTGAAGCGGGTGGCAATGAGATCTGGCGGTACCGCCTCAAGCTCCTGTTGATCTGGTCCATCATTGCCTTCACCCTGTTGCTGCCTGCCCTTAAGCTGGCGCTACTGCGCCATGAGAACCTTCCCCACAGCTACAGCCACGATGGCGGCGTCATTCAGACGGAAGCAACCATCGATTATTTCCTCAGCGGGCGCAACCCCTACGTGGAGGATTACCGGAACACGCCCATGGCCGAGTGGGGACTGGAGCAGTTTCGCACGGCCCTGGACCACTATCCCTACCTGCCCTGGACCTTTGTCTTCTCAGCCCCATTCAAACTGGTGAGCGACGGCATTCTGGGTTGGTATGACCAGCGCTTCGTTTACCTGTTGGTCTTTGTAATTGGGCTGCTGTTTGCTGTGCAGTTGGCGCCCCGCGGCCGGTCCCGCTGGCGCCTTGGGCTGCTGATGATTCTGGGCCTCAATCCCATCATGGGCCTGGATCTCATATTTGGCCAGAATGACCTGTTTGTGTGGGCCTGGATCGTGGTCGCCCTCTGGCTGTTGGCCCGCTGGATCGGGAAAACGACGTCAACGG
>JAYELL010000043.1:3676-14862 GCA_034717495.1 Chloroflexota bacterium
ATTCTGGGCCTCAATCCCATCATGGGCCTGGATCTCATATTTGGCCAGAATGACCTGTTTGTGTGGGCCTGGATCGTGGTCGCCCTCTGGCTGTTGGCCCGCTGGATCGGGAAAACGACGTCAACGGGCCGGTCGTGGGAGCCGTTGGCCGCGGCCTTCGTATTCGGCCTGGCCTGTGCCAGCAAGTCCACGGCCTGGTTTATGGCGCCCTTTTTCGCCTTGCTGCTGGTATGGGACGAGATTGAGAATTGGCGCGATCTTCCGGGCGCAATACCGGTGTTGATCCGGCGGGGCTGGCCGGCGTTGGCAGCGTTTCTATTGTTGGTGCTGCCTTACCTGATCTGGGATGCCGATGCCCTGGTCGATGATGTCTGGCGTTGGGCAGCTGGAACGGCCGAGACCCATTACCAGATCTGGGGTTGGGGTGCCAGCAACTTTGTGCTGGCTTTCGGCGGTCTGGGCAGTCGCTTCGATACCTGGCCCTTCTGGATCCTGGGATTGCTGGTGACCCTGCCGCTGTTGATCTGGTTGGGCTGGCGCCAGACCCGGGGGAACAGCCTTGGCAACGCTTGCTGGCATTACGGGTTGCTGCTATTGGCGTTTTTCTACGTGTCGCGCTTCCTGAACGAGAATTACCTTGGGTTCATTCTGGCCTTTTTTGCCATGGGCTATTTCGCGGCTGATGCGCGGCAGTCGCAGCCGCCAGAGTCGGTTGACTGACGGAGTGGGTAGAGTCGTTGCGACGCTAGCAAGCGATGCGGGAGCTACGCCAGCACGTCAGCAGACGATGCGAGAGCTAGGCGGTGCGTGAGCTAGGCGGACCGAGAGGTCGGCGTACCGTGACGCTAGCAAGCGGTGCGAGAGCTAGGTAAGGCCACCGAGAGGTGTGAGCTAGGTAGGCGGGAGTCCATCGAGGTCGCCCATGACGATTGGTAGTCCTGGGCGTGGCGAGTTTCTAAGCAGGAAGCCAATCGGCAGCAGGAGCGACGTGGCAATCTCATCTGACCCCAACCAACCCAAACTCATACTGGCTTCTCAGTCTCCCCGGCGGCTGGAGTTGCTGACCCAACTGGGCGTGCCGTTTCAATTGGCATCGGCCGACATCGACGAGACCCCCCGGCCCGGTGAACCTCCGGACGCGCTGGTGCAGAGGCTGGCCCGGGAAAAGGCCATGGCGGTACAGAGGCTGTTTCCCCGCCATCCTGTGCTGGCCGCCGATACGGTCGTGGTGCTTGACGGCCGTATTCTTGGAAAGCCCATCGACGAGCAGGAAGCCCTCCTCATGTTACGCGACCTGCGGGGGCGAGACCACCTGGTGCTGAGTGCCGTATTCGCCGCAACCGGCAGCACAGGCCGGCAGGCCGCAGAACTGAGCCGGTCGTTGGTCTGGATGCGCCCCTATAGCGAAAAGGAAATCATCAGCTATATCGCCAGCGGTGATCCCATGGATAAGGCGGGTGCTTACGCCATTCAGAATCGCGACTTTGCACCGGTCGAGCGCATCGACGGCTGCTTCAGTGGGGTCATGGGATTCCCTCTGGCCCATGTTGTGCGAGCCCTACGCTCTATCGGTATCACCCCGCCGGGCGATGTGGTGACCGCCTGCGCTCCCTATGCAGGCTTCTGCTGTGATGCCTGATTGTCAAGGGTGTGTTTCTTCCCGCTTCCGCGGGAATGACAGGTGCCCGGAGACGTCACTCTCGCGTGCACCCCGGAGGGGCCGGCTGTCATCCTCGCGAACGCGGGGAAGGCGGGAGTCCATCGATCTGGCCAGGGCGAGGGTTGTTTACACCCAAACGGAGCAGATTCTGTTGCGCTGCCAATATCCACCACTTTCGATACACAACCTGCGTGTTGACAAACCTCGCCGGGTGTTGTAAAAATGGATAGGCAGTGCCGTGGCACCATTTCGTTTTTGGGGAACCTCATCTTCTGCATCACAAAGGAGTGTGCAATGCAATGATCGTGATCGACAATGATCGTCAACTGTGTCCCGTAGAAATCGCAACCCTTCAATCGAAAAGGAGAAACTTAAGATGTCGAAGAAACTGATTCTTTTAGCCCTTCTTATCGTCGCTGCCCTGCTGGTGACGAGCTGTGGAGGGTCGGCCCCTGCTGAGCAACCAGCCCAGCCAGAACCGGCCGGCGAACCCGCGCCGGAAAAGCCAGCAGAGAAGGTAACCCTGACCATCGAAAGCTGGCGCAATGACGACCTGCCCATCTGGCAGGACAGCATTATTCCCGCCTTCAATGCCCACTATCCGGATATCGAAGTGGTGTTCGAACCCGCCGCTCCGGCCGAATATGACGGTGTATTGAATACCAAACTGGCGGGCGGCACTGCCGGTGATCTGATCACATGCCGGCCCTTTGACCGCTCGCTGGCCCTCTTCGATCAGGGGCATCTGGCCTCGCTGAACGACCTGTCCGGCCTGGAGAACTTCAGCGATGTGGCTAAGAGCGCCTGGATCACCGACAATGGCTCCGATGTCTTCTGCGCACCGATGGCTTCGGTCATTCATGGCTTTATCTACAACGCCGACGCCTTCGAAGAACTGGGCTTGAGCGTCCCGACCACCGAAGACGAATTCTACGCCGTGTTGGATGCCATTGCTGCCGATGGCACTTACGCCCCGCTGGCCATGGGTACCGCCGATCAATGGGAAGCGGCCACCATGGGTTATCAAAACATCGGCCCCAACTACTGGAACGGCGAGGATGGCCGCCTGGGGCTGATCGCCGGCACAGAGAAGCTGAACGATCCCCAGTATTTGGCCACCCTTGAATCGCTGGCCAAATGGGCCGATTACATGCCCAGTGGTTTCCAGGCTCAGAGCTATCCCGACTCCCAGAACTTCTTCACGCTGGGACAGGGTGCCATCTACCCGGCCGGCTCCTGGGAGATCGCCCTCTTCAACGAGCAGGCTGACTTCGCCATGGGTGCATTCCCGCCGCCCCTGCCCGAGGGCCAGGACACCTGCTACATCAGCGACCACACCGATATCGCGCTGGGCATGAACGCAGCCACCGAACATCCCGAGGAGGCCCAAATCTTCCTGGAGTGGATGACCACGCCTGAGTTTGCCGGGCTGTACAGCAACGCGCTGCCCGGCTTCTTCACCCTGTCCGACCACGATATCAGCCTGACCGATCCGCTGGCTCAGGAATTCCTCAGTTGGCGCGGCGATTGTGAATCGACGATTCGCAACTCCTACCAGATCCTCTCCCGCGGTGAGCCTAACCTGGAGAATGAACTCTGGCGGGTGAGTGCTCAGGTCATCAACGGCGACATCAGCGCCGCGGAAGGTGCCCAACAGCTGCAGGATGGTATGGAGAAATGGTATGCCCCCGGCGATGTGTCCCAGGTGCAGCCCGCTACGGAAGCTGCCATGATGGGCTCCGAGGATATCAGCGGTGAGCTGACGATCGAAAGCTGGCGCAACGACGACCTGCCTATCTGGCAGGATTCGATCATTCCCGCCTTCAACGCGCACTTCCCCAACGTCAAGGTTGTCTTCGAACCTGCGGCACCCGCGGAATATGACGGTGTGCTGAACACCAAACTGGCGGGCGGCACTGCCGGTGATCTGATCACCTGCCGGCCCTTCGACCGCTCGCTGGCCCTCTTTGACCAGGGGCACCTGTCTTCCCTGAACGACCTGCCAGGCCTGGAGAGCTTCAGCGACGTGGCCAAGAGCGCCTGGATCACCGATGATAGCTCCGATGTCTTCTGCGTGCCGATGGCCTCGGTCATCCATGGCTTCATCTACAACCAGAAGGCCTTCGACGAGGTGGGTGTGGAAGAGCCTGCCACAGTGGAGGGATTCTTCCAGGTGTTGGATGCCTTGAAAGATAATGGCAACTATGAGGTTCTGGCCATGGGCACCGCCGATCAATGGGAGGCTGCAACCATGGGCTTCCAGAACATCGGTCCCGCGTACTGGAACGGTGAAGCGGGTCGCCTTGGCCTGATCGAAGGCAGCGAGAAGTACAGCGATCCCCAGTACGTGGCGGTTTGGGACCAGCTGGCCAGGTGGCAGCCCTACATGCCCAGCGGTTTCCAGGCTCAAAGCTACCCCGACTCGCAGAATCTGTTTACCCTCGGACTGGCCGCCATCTACCCGGCCGGTTCCTGGGAGATCGCTCTGTTCAACGAGCAGGCAGACTTCGAGATGGGTGTCTTCCCGCCACCGAAGCCCGAGGGGCAGGATACCTGCTACATCAGCGATCACACCGACATCGCGCTGGGCATGAATCCGGCCACCGAGTACCCCGAGGCAGCCGAGGCTTTCCTCTCCTGGATGACCACGCCGGAGTTTGCATCGCTGTACAGCAATGCCCTGCCTGGCTTCTTCACCCTATCGGATCACGCCATCGAACTGGCCGATCCCATGGCCAACGAGTTCCTGAGCTGGCGCAACGACTGCCAGTCGACCATCCGCAATTCCTACCAGATCCTCGCCCGCGGGGAGCCTAACCTGGAAAACGAGCTCTGGCGAGTGAGCGCCCAGGTGATCAACGGCGACATCAGCGCCGAACAGGCGGCCCAGGAGATCCAGGATGGCCTGGAGAAGTGGTACCCGCCTCAGCAATAGACGCTTGAGGTCTTCACCTGGCAGCGGTTCATGCCGAATTGCTGCCAGGTGCCTTGACAATCTCAAGGGTTATTCAGTCAGGAAGGTTTTTTGGGTCTGGCTTGTTCGGCTTGTTCAGGGAAGGAGTTTCGTATGCAAGGATCCTCAGACAGCAGTGTGGGCCGGCGGGGTTTTCCCTGGCACATCGTCGTCTTTCTGGCGCCAGCGACCATCGTTTACACCATGTTCATGGTCTATCCGCTGCTGGACTCCATGCGCCTGAGCTTTTTCGCTACCGATCGGGCGGGCCAGGAGTTTTTCGTCGGGCTGCAGAACTACGTTACCCTCTTCACCGACGACCTGTGGCAGCCGCGCCTGTGGGGCGCGTTCTGGCACAATGTGGTATTCTTTCTGATTCACATGATCGTTCAGAACTCGATCGGGTTGCTATTGGCAGCGCTGCTGACCTCCCGAACAGTGCGCGCCGCCGGGGGCTTCCGTACAGTGTTTTTCCTTCCGACCATGCTATCGGTGGTCATTGTCGGTTTCATCTGGAAGTTGATCCTTAGCCCTCTCTGGGGCGTGGCGGAGGGAATGCTGAGCCTGGTGGGTCTGGAGTCGTTGTTCAAACCCTGGTTGGGTCTTGAGGGGCCGGCCCTGGTGGCTCTCGCCCTCATTTCCGTGTGGCAGTTCATCGGTATTCCGATGATGCTCTTTTTTGCCGCGTTGATAAGCATTCCGGACGAATTGATTGAGGCATCGACAGTCGACGGCGCCAACGGTTGGCAGGTGTTTTGGCGAATCAAATTCCCCTTGATCCTTCCGGTAGTTGGTATTGTCGCTGTTCTCACCTTTGTAGGCAACTTCAATGCCTTTGACCTGATCTATACCACTCAGGGTGCCCTGGCAGGGCCCAACTACTCCACCGATATCATGGGCACCTTTTTCTACCGTACCTTCTTCGGCCAACAGCTTCAGCTGGGCAATCCGACCATGGGCGCCGCCGTGGCAACTGTGATGTTTCTGATCATTTTGGCAGGCGTATTGCTCTATATGTTTGGCTACCAGCGACGTGTCCAGTCTTATGAGTTATAAAGGACCATTCGGATGAATTCCCACACGCTTCGCTCCTGGCTTGGAAAAATCCCTACCTATGCCCTGCTGCTGGGTGCCGCGGCTGTCGCTCTGTTTCCCATCGTGCTCATCATCATGAACTCCTTCAAGACACGCAAGGCCATCTTCCGGGCACCATGGCTTCCACCCACGGCTGAGACCTTCAGTACTGCGGGTTATGAGACGATCATAGAGCGGTCGAATTTTGGCCTCTACTTTGCCAACAGCCTGATCGTCGCCCTGGTATCGATGTTTCTGATCCTGTTGACCGGCGCCATGGCTGCGTATGCCCTGTCGGAGTATGAGTTTCGGGGAAATCGAATTCTGGGCCTCTATCTGGCTCTGGGCATTATGATTCCGATCCGTCTGGGCACAGTCAGCATCCTTCGCCTGATGGTCTCACTGCATCTCGTCAATACCTTGTTTGCGTTGATTCTGGTCTACACTGCTATGGGGTTGCCGCTGGCGATTTTTATACTCACTGAATTTATGCGTCAGGTACCAAGAGAACTCAAGGAGGCAGCTCGAATCGATGGGGCCAGCGAGTATCGCATTTTTCGCATTATTTTGCCCCTGGTGCGGCCTGCGATCGCAACCGTGGCGGTCTTCACAATGATCCCTGTCTGGAACGATCTATGGTTCCCCTTGATTCTGGCTCCTGGTGAAAAGACCAAGACCGTCACGCTGGGTGCCCAGCAGTTCCTGGGCCAGTTTGTCAGCGACTGGAATGCTGTGCTCTCATCGCTGACCCTTGCCATGGTGCCGGTGCTGATCATATACGTTATTTTCTCGCGGCAATTGATCAGCGGCCTGACCGCAGGAGCCGTTAAATAACCTGGAAGTAGCCAATAAAAGATGACAGACACATTTCGATTGATAAAACCTGACACACTGCCCCCGCTGGATGAAGGGTTCCGTCCGGCGGCGCTGGCTAACCGGGCCTTTCGCCAGGAGGTTGACGATTCTGGCGAGGGGGTTCCCCTGGTCATCGGATTGCAGCGCAGTGGCGATTCGCTCTCTCGTTTCGAGACCGTCGTGTTTCCCGAAGGACATCCGACGGCCAACGCCAATTTGTTCTACGTCGAACGCCTGGTGAAGTTTTTGCTCTGGAGCCGGGGCGGCTGGAAGGTGTTTGTCGGCGGCCCTGAGTCGATTGGGCAACACATCCACCAGGTTTATTCTTCGCAGGGCGCGCGCAGCTTCGACCATCACTTTATGGGACAGAAGGTCTACCAGAAGCCATTCACGGTGGTGACCTGCGCCGCCGGGCAGGTGCCGCCAGCCAATGAAGGAGGGCAAGCCCTGGGCCGCAACCTCCAGGGCGATCGAATCGGATTTGACCTGGGCGCCTCCGATGTGAAGGTGTCGGCAGTGGTCGATGGTGAAGCCATCTTCAGCACTGAAATTATTTGGGAACCGGTGGAGCAAGATGATCCCGGCTATCACTACGATCGCATCAAGACAGCGTTGGGTCTGGCCAGGTCCAAGTTGACCCGGCTGGATGCCATTGGCGGCAGCTCAGCCGGCGTCTATGTCGACAACCGGCCGCGGGTGGCTTCCCTGTTTCGCGGCATCCCCGATGAACGCTTCGATGAGGTTCGCGACATGTTCCTGCGCTTTCGCGATGAGTTTGGCGTGCCGCTGGAGATCGTCAACGACGGTGACGTGACTGCCCTGGCGGGATCGATGTCGCTGGAAGACAATGGTGTTCTGGGCATCGCCATGGGCTCCAGCGAGGCGGCAGGCTACGTCAACCTGGAGGGCAACATCACCGGCTGGTTGAATGAACTGGCCTTTGCACCGGTGGATTACCAGCCCGATGCACCGGTCGACGAATGGTCGGGAGACCGTGGTGTGGGTGCCCTCTACTTTTCTCAGCAGTGTGTCTTCCGCCTGGCGCCCAGGGTGGGCATCGTGTTGCCTGCCGGGGAGGGAGTGACCAAGGCCGCCCGGTTGAAGGTTGTTCAGGCCTGTCTGGAAAAGGGCCATGAGGGCGCCTTGCAGATTTGGCAGACCATCGGCACCTATCTGGGCTACAGCCTGGCTCATTATGCCGACTTCTATGAACTGCGACATGTTCTCATCCTTGGCCGGGTTACCTCGGGACAGGGCGGATGCCTGATCCTCGAAGGGGCAAGGCAGGTTCTCGAATCCGAGTTTCCTGAGCTGGCCGCCCGCATTGACATCCAATTGCCCGATGAAAAAAGCCGGCGCGTGGGACAGTCCATTGCCGCCGCCAGCCTTCCCAGGTTACAGGAGCTATGAAACCAAAACCAATGATATTGATCCAAAACGCCACGATCCTGACACCTCACCGGCAAATTGCCGGGGGTGCAGTTCTGATTGAGGGCCCGCGAATCCTGGCCGTGGGCAGGACCGGGCAGGCTACTCCATCCTCTGATACCCGCGTCATCGATGCCGGTGGTCTATGGCTGGTGCCTGGTTTCATCGACCTCCAGTTCAACGGTGGTTTCGGCCACGACTTCACAGCCGATCCGGAGAGCATCTGGTCGGTAGCGGAAAGATTGCCCCGCTTCGGCGTGACCTCGTTTTTGCCAACGATCATCTCCTCTCCCCTCGATAGGATCAGTCTGGGCCAGGAGGTCGTCCTGCGACAACCTCCTGGGGATTTCGCTGGCGCGATTCCGCTGGGGCTGCACATCGAGGGACCATTCTTGAATCGGCAGAAAAAGGGTGCCCACAATCCTGTCTATCTGCAGCCTCCCGATCTGAAAGTGGTGCAGGATTGGATGCCATCGACCGGTGTGCGCCTGGTATCGCTGGCACCTGAATTGCCGGGCGCCTTGGAGATGATCGAGGTTCTCGCAAGCCATGATGTCCTGGTGAGTGCGGCACACTCAATGGCAAGCTATGGCGAAACCATGGCCGCCATCGACGCGGGACTTCGCTACGGCACCCACCTTTTCAACGCCATGCCGCCGCTGGGTCACCGCGCGCCCGGTCTGCCAGGAGCGTTGCTGACCGATCCGAGGCCGGTGGTCGGCCTCATTGCCGATGGCATCCATACCCATCCCGCCATGATCAGCCTGGTATGGCAGATTCTGGGTAGCCGACGATTGAATCTGGTCACCGATGCCATGGCCGCCCTTGGCATGCCGGCGGGCAAGCACCTTCTGGGAGATTTCGATGTCACGGTTGACCAGATCAGCGCTCGCCTGGCCGACGGAACCCTGGCGGGCAGTATTCTGTCGCTTGACCAGGCGTTGCGAAACTTGATTGAGATTGCGGGCTGTTCTCTGTCAGAAGCGCTGCCAACGGTCACAGAAACGCCGGCCCGGGCCTTGAAGATCGAAAGCGATCGCGGGCAGATCGCAGCTGGTTATGTAGCCGACCTGGTGCTGCTCAGCCCTGAGCTGGAAGTTAGCACCACGATTGTCGAGGGACAGATCGTGTACGAAAAAATATGAGGAGCTGCTGAACATGGTCGATCTAAGATCCACTAATCTCTATCAGGAGATCCACGAGCAGCCTGCGGTGCTGGCCAGGTTATTGCAGGAAGAAGGGCAGACAACCGGGGCCCTGGCTGCTGAGATCAAAAAGCGGGATATCTGCCACGTGATCATTGCCGCGCGGGGGACCAGCGATAATGCGGCTCGCTACGCTCAGTATCTGCTGGGAGCCAGGAACAGCCTGCCGGTCGGGCTGGCGACACCGAGCCTTTTTACGATCTACGAGGAGCCGCCGCGCATGGGCAACGCGCTGGTCCTGGGTATCAGCCAGAGTGGCAAGAGCCCTGACATCGTGTCGGTGCTTGCCGAGGCCCAACGCCAGGGTGCTCTCACCGCAACCATCTCCAATTTCGCCGGGTCCGATCTTGGCAGGGCGGCTGATTTCGTCATCGAACTTCATGCAGGCGAGGAAAAATCGATCGCCGCAACCAAGACCTACACGGCCGAGTTGGCGGCCATTGCCCTGTTGAGCGTGGCGCTGGACGACGACAAACAGGCCAGGCGCGATCTGAATGACATGCCCGCCATGGTGGCGCAGGCATTGGCCCTTGCTGATGACATCGATCGCGTTGCCGAGCGTTATCGTTACATGGAAGCCTGTGTTGCCATCGGCCGCGGTTTCAACTATGCCACCGCTTTTGAGCTGGCGTTGAAGCTAAAGGAACTGACCTATACGGTGGTGGAACCCTACAGCAGCGCCGACTTCCTGCACGGGCCGCTGGCGCTGATCCATGATGGATTCCCGGTGATCACCATTGCTCCCAGCGGCAAGATGCTGCCGGAGATGAAGTTGTTCATCCAAACGGCCCAGGAAAGGCAAGCCGAGGTGTTGGTCATCAGTGACGACGTCCAGGCCCTTGAGATGGGGAGAATGCCTCTGCCCCTGCCCTCCGGTGTTCCCGAGTGGCTGTCGCCGATTACTGCCATCGTGCCCGGACAGTTGTTTGCCATGCACCTGGCCCACACCCGGGATTATGATCCCGACCGGCCCAGGGCCCTGCACAAGGTGACTGAGACGCGCTGATTTTGGGGAGCAGGTAGGCAAGTAGAGAAGGAAACAAGGAAACAAGTAGACAAGGAAACAAGGAAACAAGTAGACAAGTAGAGAAGGAAACAAGGAAACAAGGAAACAAGTAGACAAGGAAACAAGTAGACAAGTAGAGAAGGAAACAAGGAAACAGGTAGACAAGTAGAGAAGGAAACAAGGAAACAGGTAGACAAGGAAACAGGTAGACAAGGAAACAAGGAAACAGGTAGACAAGTAGACAAGTAGAGAAGGAAACAAGTAGACAGGGAGTGAGGAACATGGTGGAAAACAAACTGAAGGTGGGCGATGTTGCGCCCGGGTTCGAACTGACCAGTGATACCGGCGAGTCGGTCAGGTTGTCCGACTTTCGGGGTCAGCAGGTGATTCTGTATTTTTATCCCAAGGATGATACCAGCGGTTGCACCAGGCAGGCCTGTGGTTTCCGCGATGCCCATCCGGAGATCGAGGCGGTCAACGGCGTAGTTCTGGGAATCAGTCCCGATGGCGTGGCCTCCCATCAGAAGTTCAAGACCAACTATGATTTGCCTTTTACCCTGCTGGTGGATGAAGATCACGCTGTGGCCGAGGCATACGGCGTATGGGGTGAAAAATCGATGTATGGGCGCAAATACTGGGGCATCATTCGGTCTCATTTCGTGATCGACGACCAGGGTAGACTCGCCGATGTTCAGGTCAAGGTAAGCCCGGCCAATAGCGTTGATCTTGCTCTGAAGGCCGTCCTGCCCGCGTAGATGGGGCGATACGGGGACGCCGCCAGCACGCTACGCCAGCACGGTAGCAACCGATCCGAGAGGTAGGCGTGCCGAGAGGCAGCAAGCGGTGCGTGACGTCAGCAGACGGTGCGTGAGCTAGCTAGGCGTACCGTGAGGTAAGGACACGAAGCGCGAAGGGTGCGAAGGACACGGGGACGTGGGGATGCGGAGACGCGGTGAAGGGCGGCACGGGGATGCGGAGACGACAGTGGTGTGAACACGCCACTCC
>JAYELL010000044.1 GCA_034717495.1 Chloroflexota bacterium
GTTGAACTCGGTCGTGGACCTGGACGCCTTTGCCGGCGAGACTGTTCGCTTCCGCTGGCGCCTGGCCACCGATACCAGTGTCGGTCGTCCAGGCTGGGACATCGACGATGTGGCGGTGCAGAGTTGCCGGCCGCTCAGGACCTTCCTGCCCTCGATCCAGACGGACTGAGCACCTTGCTAATTGTCAATTGTCAGTGGTCAATTGTTAATGGCAGACAGGGCGGAGTTTCAGAGTGTCGGAGCGTCGGAGTCCCGGAGGCGCCGTGTTCGGTCTTTTCTGACTCTCTGTCCCTCTGACATTCTGATCCTCTGTCAGCGCTTCGCACCCTCAAACTTAAATCAGGGAATCTTCAGTGTCATCCCGACGGGACAGTGATCGCTGCCCAGGACATCGGGTAGAATGAAGGCGTCGACAACCCGGTCCATTGCCTCTTCCACGATAAAAAAGTAATCGAGCCGCCAACCGACGTTGCGCGCTCTGGCACGGGTTGGCATGGACCACCAGGTGTACTGGCCGGCCACATCTGCATAGAAGTGGCGAAAGGTATCGACGTAACCCGCAGCTGTTACCTGATCGATCCAGATGCGTTCCTCGGGCAGGAAGCCGGTGGTCTTACGGTTGGACCTGGGGTTGGCCAGGTCGATCTCGCGGTGCGCCGTGTTGACGTCGCCGCAGAAGATGACAGCCTTGTCCTCTCCCCGTATATCCTCGCATTTGTTGAGAAAGGCATCGTAGAAAGCCAGTTTGAAGGGCACGCGGCTGTGGTCGCGACTGCCATTGGGGAAGTAACAATTCAGCAAGGTGAAGGTGGGGTATTCGGCGATGATCGTGCGACCTTCCTGGTCGAATTCATTGATACCCAGGCCAAATGTCACACTCAACGGCTTCTGCCGTGTCATCAGGCCGGTGCCGCTGTAGCCCTTGCGGGTTTTCGACGGGTTCCAGTAGGTGTGATAGCCAGCGTACTCGCGGATATCGGCGGGTACCTGGTGCGCTTCGGCGCGGGTCTCCTGCAGACACAGGATGTCCGGCGCGGCTTCGGCCAACCAGTCAGGAAAGCCCTTTTTTGCTACAGCACGGATGCCGTTGACGTTCCAGGAGAGCAGGGTTAGGGGAGGAGTCATGATCAGGGCTTCCTCTGTCGGGGCAGGAATGGCGCAAGGGCCTCTCGATGCTGCGCAAGAACGGTAAGGGTGCCATTCCTGCCCCGACGATTATACGCGGTCGCCTTGGAATCGCCAACTGGAATCAGGAACATGGCATGCCATCGATCTGCAAAAATGCAAGGATCGGGTATAATTGCATCGCGCACGTTCCAGCAACGGTTTACCAACTCACCTGGAGACGAACCTATGACAACAGACAGACCTCCCATGGGCCTTCGGGTCCCGCGTAAGATACTCACCAACGACCTGGTCTCCGGCCTGGTCATGGCAATCATCACCGTGCCGGGCGCACTGGCCAACGGCCTGCTGGCCGGTGTCAACCCGGTTTTTGGTGTTTATTCGGTGATCGCCGGTACCACGATGGCCGCGGTATTCACCAGTTCGGTGATCATGAATGTGGACTCTACCAGCGCCACAGCCATCGGTACAGGCGATTTTCTGGGCGCCTATTCCTCCGGTGAACAGCTTGGTTATCTGGTGGTTTTGGGGATTCTGGTGGGCCTCTTCATGTTGCTCTTTGGTATCCTCAAACTGGGCTTTTTGGTTCGCTTCATCTCCAATGCGGTCATGACCGGCTTTCTCAGCGGCCTGGGTGTACTGACTATCCTTGGGCAGACGGCAGATATAACCGGTTATTCCAGCGATGCACCCAACAGAGTCTTTCAATTCATCGATACCATAATTCACTGGCAAGAGATCAACTTCGCCACGTTGGCTGCTGGCCTGTTGACTATTGTTCTCATTGTCCTGCTGTCGCGCACGAAACTGGAGCGTTACGGCTTCGCCATCGCGCTGGGAATAACGACCCTCCTGGTTCTGTTGGTTCCCATTTTCGACTCGTTGGTCCTGGTGGGCGATACCACGGAGATTCCCCGGGGCCTGCCCAGACCCCACTTCCCAAATCTGTCTTTGGTGCCAGCCATGATCCTGCCCGCGCTGACTCTTGCTATCATTGCTCTGGTTCAGGCGGCCGGCGTCAGCGGCAGTGTTCCCAACCCCGATGGGGAATATCCCGATCCTTCCGGTGATTTCCGGGGACAGGGTGCCGGCAACGTGGCTACTGGTTTCTTCGGCGGCATTCCAGTTGGTGGCTCTCTCTCAGGCACGGCCCTCATTCAGAGTGTCGGCGGTCTGTCCCGTTGGGCCAATATCTTTACCGGCCTCTTTTCGTTGGTCATCCTGATGCTCTTTGGACAGGTCATCGAGATCCTGCCGCTGTCAGCGCTGGCAGGACTCCTGGTGGTGGTCGGCTTCGGTATGATCAAGGTCGGCCGCATCGAAACTGTCTGGAACACCGGACCGGTGCCCGCGGTCGTTACGGCGATTACCTTCGTCGCGACTCTTTTCCTGCCCCTGCAGTATGCCGTCGGTCTTGGTGTGATCCTGACGATCGTGGTGCATGCCTTCCAATCGGCTGAAAGGGTGCGCATCGAAAGAATCATGATGGATGAGGATGGTTCGTTTTACGAGACTGAGGTGCCCGACGAGCTAAGCAGCGAGGAAATCATGACGCTGATGCCCATCGGCAGCCTTTTCTTCGCCGGTGCTGCCGAATTCGAGGAGGAGCTTCCCGATGTGGGCGACGCCCACCGCTCGGTTGTTATCATTACCCTGCGAGACCGCGATGAGATCGGCAGCACCTTTGTGCGTGTCCTGAAGCGTTACGCCGAAGAACTGCTGGCTCAAGGCAACAAGCTGATGTTGGCGGGCATGAATGACCAGGTATTGTCGCAATTGGAGAGAACGGGAATCGTCGATCTGATCGGTGAGGAGAGTGTCTTCCCGGGCGAAGCGCTTTATGGCGCCAGTCTGGAGGCAACCATGGCTGAGGCGCAGGAATGGATCGATAGCGAGTCGCAGAAAGCGCTCGACTGACGGTCGGAAAAAAAGGAACACCGGGCTTCCGCTGAACCATAAAGATTGCTTTGGAAGCCCGGTGTTTTGTGTTCACATCAGGTTCGGTGTTTTGTCTGCACCGGTGCCAGCCAGCTCAATCGGCCCAACCAAGTGCTGTCAGGACAGCAGTCAAGGCTTTTTCCTCGTCCGCGATGGCCAGTGTGCTGCGGTCGCCAGCCTGTCGAAGGAATGCTACCCGGTCGCCGGCAGTGAACCGGCTCTCTTCGCCGGTGCTATAGCCTGTGGCCGCAAGCCACTCCGCCAGAATCGATGTGCCTTCGGCGGCCTCGTCGGGACTGTCCCAGGCAATTTCAATGGCAAAGAGACCATTCCCCGCGTCATCGGTCAAAAAGACGTACTCGCTGCCATCCCATCCGTCGGCTCCACTGCTGGCCTGGTCGCTATCGAGGTCGCCCAGCAGCAAGCGCAGGTCGATCTCCCCCCAGACATCTCTGAGAATTTCCTGCCAACCACTGCCCATCGCTTCGGCCAGATCGGCAGGAAGGGACACCTCGGTTGGCTGATCCAACCGGTATTTTTCCGGATGCAGGATCTGTTCAGTTGAGGCCGGCAGATCATCCCACAGCGCATCGACCGCCTGCCAGCCGCCCGTTGCGAAGACAGTATCTACAAACTGAAGACCTGCCTCGTAGGGAAATAGCAGTGCCTCTTGCAGATAACGAGGGGTGTTTTGCAGTACTGCATTGTTTAGTTCGGCGGCCGCCGCGCTGGCCAACGTGCCCAGCATTTCGAGCGAGGGGTTCTCGATCATCCAGTGGAGCATGACCAGAGTTGCTTCCCCTTCCACCAGGGCATCCACGGCCCCCTGTTCGTCTTCCGCAAGCCCCGCCTCGTCGCCGACGAACAGGCTCAGGTCAAAGTGTTGGTCCTGCAAGGCATGGGTATACTCGTGAACAAAGGTGATCTGATCCTCCACGCTCAACGGTTGGCCCTGCCGTTCCTCGTCGGCGATCAGAAAAAAGGCGTCCTCTTCGTCATCGTAGAAACCCAGAATCTGCGACTCATAGAGATCAAGCATCAGGTCGTTCAGGTTTGTATCGTTCGGAATCAGCTGGAGGAGCTTCAGCATTTGGTCCAGGGCGGCTAAACTCTCAGGCTGCAGATCTGCGGCCAGGGACTCCTCCAACTCGGCTCGCAGGTCGTCTCGATTCATGAACTCAAAGTCAACCGCTTCAATTGTATCGAGGCCGCGGATGCTTTCGGTCTGATGGATCAGTTGCTTCATCTGGTCCTCCAACGATATGGGCTCGGCGACCTCAACCGCTACGTCGGATAGAGCCAGCCCTGCCAGGGCGGCCTGGGCGTCAGCCGGTTCGGCAAATCCCTCGGCCAGAATGTACAGGATTCCAGTGGGCTGTGGAACAAGCCACATGAATACCAGCTCACCCTCCGGTCCATCCACGGAAACCAGCGCCGCTTTCTTGGCGGACAGTTCGACCAGGCTCGGCTCGACACCTATGAGGCCCAATCCGGCCGACAGGCTCTTCACGGCAAGGTCAGGATCGGTCTCAAACAACATGGCTGTTGCCTGACTGACCATGGGTGGCATGTCGATGGTGAACAGGGTCAGGTATTCCTCGGCATCGATGGCGGCTGGCGAGTAGCCTACCAACGGAATCAAGGGAGAAAAAACGCCTTCCAGAATGGTCGCATCAATGAAGATCCACTCCGGATCGTGAGCTTGCCAGGTCACGCCAAGATCGCTGTTTTCGTACGAAGCACCTGCTGGATCAACCGGGTCCACTGGCGCTTCGGAAACGGCGGGGGAAGGCAGCGGCGTATCCGTCGGCGCTGCCGCGGGCGCAGGAGTCGATGGTACCGCTGTACCGGCTGGTGGGGGAGCAGCTGCTTCCTGGACGGTCGGGCTGCTCGCAGCGACGGCAGTAGTGGTGGCAACAGGTGGTGGTGCCTGGACACAACTCACCAGAGCAAGGCTCAGACCGAGCCCAATGAGAATAACACGGATGCGAAAAAACATTGTTCCCTCCGAACTGAGATGGCAGGTGAAAAGAAAGATGTATCGGGTCAGACGCCGGTGCGGGGTGCCCCCTGAAGCAGCGGAAGGGACCGCCTGCTAAGTTCCAGTACCAGCAGGTCCAGGGCCAGGTCGTCCGCCAGCTTTCCCGTTTTTATTGACAGATCGGTCTCCAGAAGACGATCGTAAACAGCCTTTAGATCGGCCAAACGCCATTGCTGGACCTGTCTCATAGCCTTTTCCGTGGGGTAGGGATGCAGGCCAATGGCCTTTGCAATGTCATACTGGCCCAGTCCCCGGCTCATTTGGTCAGAGACCTGAACCAGAATGCGAAACTGGCGAACGATCATGGATAGCAGATAGAGCGGGGCTGCGCCATCGCGCTCGAGTTCGCGCAGCAGTCGCAGCGCCTTCGCGCTGTTTCGTTGGCCAATGGCGTCAACCATATCGAAGACATTGGCTTCCTGGGCGTAGGGCACAAGCAGGCGCACATCCTGACGTGTGATTTCTCCATCGCCTCCGCGGTATGCTACCAACTTCTCCAGTTCGCTATCCAGGAGACGCAGGTTGGGTCCTACGAAGGCCGCCATATCCTGGGCTGCATCCCTGTCAATTGTGGCGCCCTTAGCTTTCACTCGCTTGTTGATCCAGGCAGGCAACTCCTGTGGTTTCGGGGCTTTGCAGGAAACGATCGTTGCCTGCCCCTGTTTTTGCAACTGAAGCAACAGTTTGTAAGGCTTGCGACGCTCATCGATTCCACGGGGCTCTATCAGGACCAATTCCGTGGTGTCGGGCAACGAGGGCAGGTAATCCAGCAGGGATTGCAATTGGGAATCGCTGGCGGGGATGCTTGAGTCCTTTTCAGCCTGTCCTGGCTTTTTGCCCCCTGACTTCTTTGATAGCTGGGCAATCAATCCCTCCACGACGACCAGACGCCGCTCGGCGAGGAAGGGTACCACGTCGCAGTGGTAGCGGACCTCCGTGACGCGGGTCTTACGGCCATCGAGCCAGGTGCTGTTGGCTTCCAACAGGTCGGCCGAGCCCATCGATTGGCGGATGGTGGCAAGATGTTCTGCCTGAATCAGGTCATCGGGGCCGTGTAGCAGCGTGATCACGGGTAGTCTCAGATGCTCTCATCGATGGTGACGAAGTGATAATTCCAGCGCCACAGCTTACCTCGGGTAATGCTACCCAGCTTGAGTCCACCGATGTCGGCCAGGGTCGTTACCTGTCGCTGGAGGCGCGTGCCGGCCGGCCGGCCGAGCATCATTCCCCCGATACCTGCCATGATGGCCACAGGGATCTGGTCGACGATCCTGGCGTTGTTCCTCCTGGTCAGCATGGTGGCTGCGAAAGTCGCCAGTCCGGCGAGCGCTCCGGTGGTGACCAGGTTTGTGCCACAGTTGGGATGTATCGCCAACCTTGCTTCACCTGCTCGCAGGCGGGTGATCGCTTCGTCAACGGCCCTCTGCAGCACTTCTGTGTCGACATCGCCGAAGATGTAGAATCCCCGGTGATCGCTGCGACCGCCTACCAGGCTGGCGACCTGGTTCCGTCTGGTGAGCATGGTGACGGTAGCGTGCTCGATGGCGTGATGTTGTCTCGTGCGCCTGACGAATCCCATGGTTTTGCTGTGCAGTTCCTTTCATGCAGGTGGTGATCGGTGGGGCGATCGGAGGAGGACCCCCGCGCCCCCTGGGGCTGGCTGGGCAGCCCCTCTGATCATGCCCAGGTGACCAGCGCCATTTCGTGCTGGTTCAGCATGTGATCGTGTCTGGGCAACACGCGCACACCGTAAAGCAGGGCACCGGTCTTGTTGGGCACAAAACCGCCCTCATACTTGTAGAGATAGATGCCGTTCGTCTGCTCGCCGACCAGGTTCATGGGCGCTGTCTGCGGCGACGCCAGGCGTCCGCCGGAGTCTTCGCCGAAAACGATCTCGACCGTCACCTGGTCCGGCGTCAGGACGCCAAGGGCCACCAACGCGCTGACTGGTGCAGTCTCGCCGATGGTGAACTGGGTTTCGTTGGGACCTTTGGCATTCACTGCTACCTCCGACCAGTTTTGCCGGATCGTGCTTCGCCACTGGGCTAAATCACGGGCCACGGCGAAATCGTCCGCCCGGTAGGCCTGGCTCGAGATGGCAGTCGGCACATAGAGCTGGTCGGTATATTCTCCCAGCATGCGGCGGAAATTGAAGTCCCAAAGGCTGCTGCGCATCGCCTCCTTGGCAACTTTCACCCAGCCGTGGGGAACGCCGTTTTTGTCGCGATCAAAGTAGAGTGGGATGATATCGTGTTCCAGGGTCCAGTAGAGGGAGCGGGCATCGGCCTCATCCTGTGTCTCCTGATCCCGGTATTCCCAGTTTTCGCCTATTGCCCATCCGTTGTTGCCATGATAACCTTCAGCCCACCAGCCATCCAGCACGCTGAAGTTGGGATTGCCGTTCATGGCGGCCTTCTGACCGCTGGTACCGCTGGCCTCCCGGGGACGACGGGGTGTGTTTAGCCACATATCGGTTCCCTGCACCAGGTAACGGGCTACGTTCATCTCGTAGTCCTCGATAAAGATGACCTTCGCCCAATACTCGGGCGATTGAGCCACTCGAACGATGTCTTGAATCAAGGACTTTCCGAGATCATCGGCGGGGTGGGCCTTGCCAGAAAAGAGGATTTGCACCGGTTTTTCCGGATCCTTGAAGAGGCGACTGAAGCGATCCATATCGCGGAAGATCAGGGTGGCTCTCTTGTAGGTGGCAAATCGACGGGCAAAACCGATGGTCAACGCATTTGGATCGAGAATATCATCGATCTGTTCCAGAACTGCCGGAGACTCGCCTTGACGAATGCTGCGCGCCCGGGCTCGCTCGCGCACAAACTCGATCAGCCGGCCCTTGGCGCTCTGTTGGGCAGCCCAGAAGTCTTCATCGGGAATATCATCGATAAGATCCAGGACAGCGGGATCATCCAGCCTATCCTTCCAATCTTCTGGCAGGTAGTTATCGAGAAGGGCCACCATCTCCGGCCCAAGCCAGGTTTCCAGGTGAACGCCATTGGTGACATAGCTGATGGGAACTTCATCCACCGGCGTGTCGGGCCAGAGCCAGTGCCACATGGCACGGGAGACCTCGCCGTGCAGCCTGGCGACGGCGTTGATGCGGCCTGCCATGCGCATCGCCAGCACAGTCATGCTGTAGCCGGGGCCCCAGCTTTGATCGTGGCGGGCCAGTTCGAGAAATTGCTCCCGGCTCAATCCCAGCCGCCCCCAGAATTTGCCGAAGAACTGATCGATCAGGTCCCAGCTGAATACATCATGGCCCGCGGGCACCGGCGTGTGGGTTGTAAAGATGGTACTGCTGCGCACTACCTCCAACGCCTCTGCCACAGAAAGCCCCCCGTGCTCAACGTATTCCCGCAGCCGCTCGAGGCCAAGAAATGCGGAGTGGCCTTCGTTCATGTGCCAGACCATGGGCTTGACACCCAGGGCCCGGATGGCTCGCACGCCACCGATTCCAAGAACGAACTCCTGGCTGATGCGAAGATTGTGATCGCCACCGTAAAGCCGGGCGCTGAGTTCGCGATCGCCGGGCTGGTTCAGGGGAACATCGGTATCCATTAGAAAGAGGGGAATCCGTCCCACCTGGATCTTCCACACCTTGGCGAAGACATCGCGACCAGGCAGTTCACATTTTATCAGAACTTCCTTGCCGTTCTTGTCGAGGGCTGGTGTGGCGGGCACCTCGGAAAAACTCAACTTGCTGTAGCGAGCCTGTTGCCAACCATCGGGGTCGATGTACTGCGTAAAATAGCCCTGGGGATAGAGGAAACCTACGGCGACGAAGGGTAACCCCAGGTCGCTTGCGGTCTTGCAGTGGTCACCGGAGAGGATTCCCAGGCCGCCGGAATAAATGGGCAATGCTTCGTGCATGCCGAATTCCGCGGAATAGTAGGCAATCACTTCACCGGTGTGATTGGGAAACCTTCGGCTGAACCAGGTCTCCTCCGGGTTCATGTAGGCATCAAAGCGGGCAAGTACCTTGTTATAGCGTTCCAGGTAGTCTTCGTCTTTGGCAACGGCATCCAGTTTTTCCTGACTCACCTCGCGCTGGAACTTTACAGGGTTGTGGGCAACTTTTTCCCACAGTTCGGGGTCGATATCACAAAACAGGTCCTGAGCATCGCTGTTCCAACTCCACCAGAGGTTGTTGGCGAGTTCGGGAAGACGGTTGAGAGCTTCAGGAGTTCGGGGGAAAATCGAAAGGCGTCCAAGAAAATCCACTGATGTGCTCCTTCATAGTTGCGTTTGAATCATTGTTCGCAATGAGGCAAGGGGCCAATAATACCGGCTTGCCAGCCGGTCAAAGGGAAAATGGGCTGCCGGTCCCGCGGCATTATACTACCGTGCCTGAGCAGGGGCAAAAACCTGGCATCCTCTCCTGTGTCATGAACCGGTCATCTTAAGATAACCTGCCTCGCGCAGCCACTCTTCAGTATGGCGCATACCCGTTTCGAAATCGATCATCGGCTGGTATCCGAGAACCCGCTGTGCCTTCTCTACACTGAAGCGGCTCGGGTTAAAGCGGAAATGGACGCTCCAGGGGCCGGGCACTTGTCTCCCCAACAGTCCCCGCAGAAATCGCCCCGGGGCCGTCGCGGCACCGCGGGCAAGCCAGGCGGGCATCGTTGGCAGGCCCTGCTTTCCCAACATCCGGGCGTAGCGCAGGTAAAACTCCCGATAAGTGACGACCGTACCGTCGCAAAGGTTGAAGGTCTCTCCAAAGGCTGAGGGATTGTTCATGGCAAGGCTGACGCCGTCAACCACGTTGTCGATATAGCCGGTATTGACCAGGCCAGCATCTTTTCCCAGCAGCACTAATCGCCCCGATTTGATCGATTCTATCGGACGCACCGACCATGCTACCCCCCGCGGGCCATAAGTTGAGGCGGGGCGGATGATCGTCGTCTGCAATCCCTGGGTCTGTGCGTATCGCACTAACGTTTCAGCCGCGATTTTGCTGTCAGGGTAGAGTTGACCGACCGGAAAGATCGAAGCGCCTTCGTCGATCACCGCAGACCGGTTGATGCCGTAGACTGCGACGCTGCTGAAGTAGATGAACTGCTGCACACCTGACTGGCGTGCAGCCTCGAGCAGATGCCGTGTCGCTACCACGTTGATCAGCCAGGCCTGCGTCCCGCTCAATCCTGGTTCACCTGTCCAGGCCGCTGCATGAAGGACAATATCGCAATCCTGTACAGCTTTTTTCAGGGAGGACAGCTGGCGGAGATCGCCCTGACACAGATCGGCTCCCTGCTGCGCCAGCCAGCCAGCGGACGCGGGCTCACGCACCAGGCCGCGTAGCTCAAAACCATCCGATAGCAGACGTTCTGCCAGGTGTCCCCCGATAAAGCCGGTGATGCCGGTAATCAGGACGCGCATGAGCGGCGGTCCCTGGATACCCGAGCGGGCAGCATGGCGAGGAAATTGCGAGCGGGCGATGGGTACACTTAGAGCAACGGCGACTGGGCTTTCCGGTCGACCTGGGCAAACTGACGCTCACAATCGATCAATGTTTCCAAGAGATCGCTGGTGGTTATGATTCCCACCAACACACCCTTTTGGACCACCGGAAATCCGCTGATCTTTCGTTTGATGAGCAGGCTTGCGGCATCAGAGATGGGTGTCTCCGGAGTGAGAATGATCGGATCACGGCTCATTACATTGCCGATTGGAATGTGGCGCCAGAGGAAATTGTCCTGGCTCTGGTCGTATAAGATCGAACTCAATCCGGTGATCCGGCGTAAATCACCGCTGGTCACCATGCCGACCAATTTGCCGTTCTCGACCACGGGCAGGCGACGCAGCTCGCCTTGACGCATCAGTCGGATAGCCGTCGCCACACTGTTCTGAGGCTCTATTGTCACCAGCCTGGTGGTCATGATTTCTGCAATGGTGCTTGCCACGATTTGCCTCAATACATTTGG
Organism: Chloroflexota bacterium; assembly: GCA_034717495.1. Taxonomy (NCBI): domain Bacteria; kingdom Bacillati; phylum Chloroflexota; species Chloroflexota bacterium. The sequence goes on from JAYELL010000044.1 coordinate 11,041, forward strand.
ACGCCATTGGGATAGAAGGGCAACCCGGGCGCTTCGAAAAACTGTCCCTTCAAAAACAGTTTACCCGATATTTCCCATTCTAACTATGCGTTAAATCATATTTGGGGGCGAATATTGGCAAAAATGTGGTCGAAAATGGCAGATTCAGCCATCCTGGCCGTTTTTTCTGCGCAGGCGAGCGGTGTTGGGGACTCCCCGGCTACAGGTCGTCGGCCATATCACAAACGAGATCAGAATCCGAAATCACGGCAATGGGGCGCTCTTTGCCCATCTCCTGGCGAACCACTACCAGCCGGTGGACGTTTCTAGCGGTCAGAGTTGCCACAACATCCGAGAGAGAGGTTTCCGGCCCAACCGTGATGACATCGCTGGTCATATAGTCACCGACCGGTTTCGCCTTCCATTGCCGGTCGTTCGCATAAGCGCGCAGCAGATCACTGCGGGTGATGATACCACGAAGAAAACCCTCGTCGTCAACGACAACGAGCGCACTGATATCATCGTCCGCCATCCGCCGGGCGATAGGCCCCAACCGGTCATCGGCGGAGCAACCTTCGATGCCAAGACGCTTGGCCTGTAACACAGTCTTCTGCTTCATGACAGCACCTCCGCTGGTCTTGAATCAAGGTCATCGTCTAGGGAAGTTATCGGACTGGCAAGCGCGGCTGGAATGTCGTCGCCGTTGGCGACGACGCGGGTTGAAATGCCGCTGGCCAGGAGTTCTGCCAGGGCCTGTTTGTAGTCAGGGGCACCCTGGCCAAAGGTACTGGCTGCCAAAAAAATCGCCATGCTGTGGACCCCACGCCGGCGAATATCCCTCATTGCCGCAATCCAGGATGAGTGGGCAGACGGGGTTATCGCCAACACGGTCGTGTGACGGGGCAAATGTTCCATCTCGGCTGTCAGAACCTGGGCAAAGGGAATCTGGCCGCTGGCGCCGACAACGGCCAGGGTTTCGAGAATCTTGGTGAGTTGTCGTTCACCGCGATCGGCCTGAATCAACTCCCGCCGGGTACCATGGGCGATCATGCCGATCGACCGGTCCTTGATCAGGAAATGGCGACTCAAACTTGCCGCGATCGTGACGGCGTACTCCAGAGTGCTGGGCGGCAATTGCACTCCTACTCGTTCCTGGCGCAACACGGCGGGGCCCTGGTCGGTCTCCGGCGGGACCCATGGCAGTTGGTAATGGACCGTCTGATCCAGATCGAGCACGATCCAGATGTCGGCGGTGGGATCCAGTTCGAATTCCTTGACGATCAGGCGACCAGTGCGAGCTGTAGAGGGCCAGTGAATACGGTTGAAGCTGTCTCCAGGAACATATTCGCGGACCCCGGAAACGTTGGTTGTGACATAATGGGTGCGGCGTCGCATGGCGTCGCCACCGGGAAGAAATCCTACGGGAGGGGTGAAGCCCGGGATATCAAGAGTAGCGGGATAGACGATCATCGCCGACGTGTCCGGCAGTTCCCGTTTCATGGGGAAAAGCCCCAGCGGATCGCTGCTCTTCAAGGTCAGCGGGCCGAGCCGAAAACGACCCCGTTGCAGGCAGAGAGTTCGAACGATCCAGCGGCGGCGACGGTGTGGACCGAGGGAGTTAAGTACTCTGCTTGCGTAATGCCGGGGCAATTCGGAGTGGTCCCGCACCTCCAACCACAGCTTGGGCAACCGGCTGTCGTTGACCACCTCGAATTGTTCTTCCGCGATTCGTCCCACCTGCGAGCGGCGGGCTCGGGTATAGCGCCCGATACGCACCCATTTAAGATTGGTCCAGGCCCAAAGATAGGACAGCACGACAATTGCTGTCAGGAGGTAGGCGATGGTGAACGCGATACTTCGGTTGCGCTCCGCCACAAAGAGGGCAAACAGGATAGAGAGCAGCCAGAGCGCGATGATCCACCAGGAACGTCGCATGGCAGCTGCGCTTAACTGGCCCGAACCCGCGTGCCAGGTACCGGCACGGAGTCCAGGATTTCACTCAGCACGGAGCGAGGATCCACGTTTTTGATGCGGGCTGAAGGGCTGACGATTAGCCTGTGAGCCAGGGTCGGCTCAGCCATGGCCTTGACGTCATCAGGAATCACGAACTCCCGTGCATCTACCGCAGCCCGGGCGCGCGTGGTCTTGTAAAGAGCCAATGAACCACGGGGGCTGGCGCCCAGGTAGATGTCTGGATGTTTGCGGGTCGCACCGGTAATGGCGACGATGTATTCCTTGATCAAAGAGTCCACATAGACATCGGTCACAGCACGCTGGGCATCGATCAGATCATCAGCTCCCACCACTTGCGTCAGCTGCCCGATAGGATGGATCTTCTGTTGGGAGTCCAGAATGTGTATCTCATCCTCGGGTTCGGGATAGCCGAGGGTGATTCGCATCATGAAACGATCCAGTTGAGCCTCTGGCAAAGGAAAGGTGCCTTCGTACTCAATCGGGTTCTGGGTGGCCAGAACCAGGAATGGCCTGGCCATGGGGTAGGTAGTACCGTCCACCGTGACCTGTCGCTCTTCCATGGCTTCCAACAGGGCAGACTGAGTCTTGGGCGTGGCTCGATTGATCTCATCGGTCAACACGATCTGGGTCATGATGGGCCCGGGCCGGAACTCAAACTCGCTGGTTTTCTGGTTGAACACGGATACGCCGGTCACATCAGAGGGCAACATGTCGGGTGTGAACTGGATGCGTCGGAAATCGCACCCGATCGATTTGGCGATGGCGCGCGCCAACATCGTTTTTCCCACGCCGGGCACATCCTCGATCAAGAGGTGTCCCTCACAAAGCAAGGCCATGATCGTCGTCTTGATCTCCGGCCGCTTACCAATGATGACGTTTTCCACGTTGTCACAGATGCGATCGGCGAAAGACTTGACGGTTGAAACATCAGACATTTAGAACGGTCCTCCAGGAGGCCTTTTATCCAGGTTGCTGCAGGCGTATCAGCAGCGTCTTGGGTATCGGGCCGCGACTCAGGGCAGGGTTTGGCGTCACGAACACGCTCGGACTTCTTCGCTGGGTGCGCTTCGATTATACCAGCGATAGCAGCGATGGGAAAACTGCAGGCTCACTACAACACAAGCTGAGCGTATCCAGGGTTCAGTTGCTGTCAGAACCGATTTGCCAGCCTCCTGTCCTATGTTATAATCTGCGACATGGCTGAACGCATCTTGGTGGTCGAGGATGACCCGCGAATGGCGGATCTGCTTCGCCGGGGTCTGATCTTCGAAGGGTATCAGGTTGAAATGGCCGAGGATGGTGAGTCCGGGCTGATCGCAGCGCGGGACAAACTTCCTGATCTCGTGATTCTCGACCTGATGCTGCCCGGCGATCTGGATGGTCTGGAAGTCTGCCGCCGGTTGCGGTCCGCCGGCGATGTACCCATTCTCATGCTGACCGCCAAGGGTGCCCTCAGTGACAAAGTCACTGGACTCGACAGCGGTGCTGACGATTACCTGGTCAAGGCCGACTTTCAGTTCGAGGAGCTTCTTGCTCGGGTCCGCGCCCTGTTGAGACGTCGACAAGCGCCCCCTTCCCAGGAAGTGCTGCGTTTCGCCGATCTTGCCCTTCACCCGGCCAGCCGGGAATCCCTGCGCGGCGAACGCCGTCTAAACCTGACTGCCAAGGAGTTCGATGTCCTGGAAGTCTTTATGCGTCATCCAAGACAGGTGCTTACCCGGGATATTCTGTACGACCGCATCTGGGATTACGACTTTGGCGGTGAAAGCAATATCATCGAAGTCTACATGCGTTACTTGCGCACCAAACTGGAGGCGGACGGTGAACCTCGCCTTCTCCATACCGTCCGCAGTGTGGGCTACGTTTTGAGAGAACCCTAAGCTCGCCACTTTTCACACTGCTCTTATCAACGAATAAGCTGTGTTTAATGTTCTTGGTGCACAGTATGTTTGTACATGTTGCACCCAACTGCTAGCCAGGCCTCCATGACACTGCGTGTTCGCCTGACCCTCTGGTTTACTCTGTTACTGGCCCTGGTTCTGCTGGCCTTCGCATTTCTGTACCACACGGTTCTTTCGCGTACCTTGTTCAACCACGTGGATACAGCGTTGCGAAGCCAGGCAGAGCAGGTCGTCTCTATCTTTGAGGCAGACTTCGATCCAACCAAGGCCCAGATTCCCACTGCCATCGTTTTGGCGCCTCAGTTCTTTGCTCAGGCAGCTACTCCCGATGGTCGAATCATCGATACCTCCGATAATTTGATGGATCAGACTTTGCCTCTCCCTGTCCATTTGCTGGAGCTCAATATCCAGGGAGAGGCTGAGTTTTTTACCTGGCAAGATGAAGCAAGTCATCTCAGAATCTATAGCGCCCCGGTGCAGACCCCCGGAGGTCAGGTGGTCGCGACGGTCCAGGTCGGACAATCTCTCGAGCCGATCGAGGATATGTTGCAGTTAGCGCGTCTCGGCCTGTTGATTGCAGGGGTCATTGCATTGATCCTGGCAGCGGCCGGCGGTTATCTCATTTCCGAGGCAGCTCTGCGGCCGTTGAATGAAATCGCGGAGACAGCCAGCCAGATTGCTCGCACCCGGGATCTCGAGCAGCGTCTTGAGGTTACACAACCGGATGACGAGGTGGGGCGCCTGGCCGAGGCCTTCAACGCGATGCTGGAGCGCCTGCAACGTCTCTTCCGCACACAGGAACGACTGGTCGCCGACGTTTCCCATGAGCTGCGGACACCTCTGGCGACCATTCGCGGCAATCTCGATCTTCTCCGGCGCGGCGCGGCGCAGGACCCCGAAATGTTGCAGGAGGGACTGGATGCGATCGGCTCGGAGACGGCCCGGATGAGCCGATTGATTCGCGATCTGCTGCTGCTGGCTGAAGCAGATGCGGGGGTAGGGCTGGATCTCAAGCCGGTGGAACTGGATACGTTGCTGTTGGAGGTGTATCGGGAGGCGTTGCTGATTGCTCATGGACGGGTCAAGGTCCGCCTGGGCCATGAGGATCAGGCCATGGTAGATGGGGACGCCGATCGTCTTAAGCAGCTCTTTCTCAACTTGATGAGCAACGCAATCAAGTACACGCCTGACGGTGGCTTGGTAACCCTCAGTCTGCACTGCCGGCCCGACGGCTGGGTTCGGGTGGTCATCAGTGATACCGGAATCGGAATCGCCGAGGAGGATCTGTCGAACATCTTCGATCGATTCTGGCGAGTCGACAGGGCGCGCAACCGCAGTGCCGGCGGCACGGGGCTGGGATTGAGCATTGCGCGCTGGATCGCGGAAGCGCACGGCGGGCAACTGACGGTGAAAAGCCAACTTGGCAAAGGTTCGACGTTTGAGGTCATGTTACCTCGCTCCGATTGAGGCGCGGGCGATTGTGGCTAGAGGTAACCGTGGTTTGACAGTCGTAGTGGACTGGGCTATAATTGTCAACAAGTAGCCAAGCGGCCGCTGAAAGCCTGACAGCCACCGTGTGTCATAGAGGAGAGAAACGACTCTAGACGAGCTTTTCTAGCGAAAACCGGTCATGATTGCAGGAACAGTCGGCCTCACTTGCACTGGCAGTGAGGCTCTTTTTTGCGATTGAAATGTGTTTGGCAAGGATTTCAGGTCAGCATAGTCGTCGGGCATAAACAAACGAAGGAGGCACAATCAGAGATGGCAAATGTCGAATTGCGTTCCGGTGAATCTCAGGAACAACTCTTGAGGCGTTTCCGCAAGGAAGTCACCAAGTCCCGTATCCTGTCCACCGCACGCAAGAAGCGTTGGTTTACACCTCCGAGCGAGGTGCGCAGGATCAAGAAGCAAAAGGCAATTCGCAAGGCGCGTCAGGCACAGCGCAAAAGAGAGCGAAGATATTAACCGTTATTCAAAAAAGTCTGCGTCCGGAAAGGAGGTGATGGCGAGTGGCAGCAAATTCTAAAGAAGAAAAACTTGTTTTGGAAGGTAAAGTTATCGAAGCTTTGCCCAACACAACGTTCCGCGTGGAGTTGGAAAATGGGCACAAGGTCCTGGCCTATTTGTCTGGCAAGATGCGAAAGCACTACATCCGGGTTCTTCTCGGTGACAATGTGCGCGTTGAACTTTCGCCATACGACCTCACTCGAGGACGCATTGTTTATCGACATCGAACTCCGCGTGTCCGGGTCTGATCTGCGATCAGGCCTCGTATTGGAGGGGAAAGCGCGGTAGTAAGCCGCGTTCAGCTGCCGGTACGAGCACTCATTTGCGACCGTTTATTTCGAAGGCACTCCCAACCAGGGGTGCCTTCTTTCGATCCGGGCAATCAAACCACTACATGCCTGTGGGCAAGTCGATGAATACGGTTTCCAGACCGAACTTGCCGTTGAGGTGCCGCCCCAACGCCTTGAGACCCACCGTCTCCGTGGCGTAATGGCCCGCGAAAATCAAGTTGATCTGATGGTCATGGGCACTGTAGAATTGAGAGTGGGATGTCTCGCCAGTAATGAGTGTGTCGGCACCCAGATTGGCCGCTTCTCCCGCGTGGGAAGCGCCGGCGCCAGAAAGAATAGCGATTCGTTGGGTGGTCGTGGGCCCATGCGCCAGAACTCTTGGTTCTACTCCCAGGCGAGCTGTCAATGTGTCCACGAGCGACTCCAGCGCTATGCCACCTTCCGGCGTGCTGCATACCACGCCAAGATCGGTACCCTTGACGTTGCAAAACCAGCTATCTACAACCAGGGAAAGAATGCGGGCCAATTCAGCATTGTTGCCCACTTCCGGATGAGCATCCAGGGGCAGGTGCGCTGCATACAGATTTAGCTGGGTCTCAAAAAGGCGGTGAATCCTGCGTCCGAATCCTCCTCGAAGCGGTTCCGCTTGACCCCAGAACACCCCATGGTGAACGATCTGCATCTGGGCACCGACTTTCACTGCTGCATCGATGCAGGGCAGGCCGGCGTCCACGGTAAACGCGATGCGGCTTACCTCATCAGCGCCCTCAACCTGCAAGCCCTGGGGGCCATAGTCCTCGATCTCGTTGATGCGAAGATACCTGTCCAGATAGTCTGTCAATTCGTTTCTGTTCATGGCTTATGCCTCACATTTGGGGGCTCTCGGCAGATGGCGGCGTTGCTGCTGATCCACCGCCTTTTTCGGTGCTGGGCGACGTTGCCACAACCGTGTTACCCCCGGATTCCCGATCTCTGTCTGCAACGAATTCTGCTTTGCGCGCGCTTGCACCAGCCGGTCGACGGATCTGCCGGATGATGCTGGACTGGTAGTAGGTGGTGCCGATCAACACTGCGAGTACGACCAGGCTAATTCCCAACAGGATTTGAGGGATACCGATCACATCTGCTAATGCTCCGATGGCCAGCATGGGCGGGATGCCTGCCAGGTTGTTCAGCATGAACTGGACCGCAAAGACCCTGCCACGCACTCGCTCCGTCGTATTCTCGTGCAACGAGGTTTGAGAAACGATATTCACGCCAGACATGGCCAGACCGAGGAAGAAGCTGATGAAAATCGTTGCCAGGATGAGCGCAGCCCCGGCGGGCGGCAATTTCAGCATTGTCTCATCCAGGGGCAGGCGCATATTGGTTTCCTGGAAGCGCCACGACACCCAGCCAAAACCGGCAAAACCCAGCACCATAGCCGCCAATCCGAACTGGGTCAGACGGCGCTTGGACATCCGGTATCCCCACCGGCCCAGCAGGATTGCTGCAACCAACATTCCCAGGCCTGCCGGAGCGAAAACGACGATGGCATCCTCCGGGGCAAGATGTAGCACGCGGGAGGCTATTCCAGGGGCCAACATGGCCAGAACCATGACTAAACTGGCGATCAAGGTCAGATTCGTCATGGCCAACTTGACTCTGGGGTGCTTGAGGACGAATTCCCACCCCTCTTTCAGTTCCGCCCAGGCACTTTCCCAGCCGGATCTGGCCGACTTGGGAGTCGTAGCTGGCTCATCCTTGGGCAGACGGCTAACCAGGATGGCTGCTACCAGGTACATGCCCGCAATGAGAACGAAGGCCCGGTCCACCCCGATCAGTTTGACGGCCAGCGGGCCGAGGATAATCAAGCCGATGACCTGGGAGAGGGCCAGGGTCAGGTTGAACAGGGAGTTTGCTGCCATCAGCTGGTCCTGGCCAACCAACATCGGAATGGTTGCGGTTTCCGCCGGGTTGAAGAATTGCCCGATGGCCGACATGGTGAAGGTCAGGGCGTACAGGGTAATCAGCAACAAGCCGGTTGTTTCGCCAGAATAGCTCGATAGAACCACCAGGTAGATAAGAACAGTTATCACCCTCAGGGCGTTGGAGCCTACCAGTATCCACTTTTTAGGGTAGCGGTCGATCAAGACGCCGCTGATCGGGGCGAAGATGATAGCGGGCAAGGTGAAGGCAAGAATCATGAGGCCGAGGTGGACGCTGGCGCCGGTCAGCCGCTCGATGAGCACGATCAGGACAAAGTGGATCGCGTTCTGCGCGGTTTGGGCCAGGGCCTGAGAGCCCCATAATCTGCGAAATGCTTTGTTTTCTAAAACGGGCCGAAAGCCCTGCTGCGTCTTTGGTACGGACATAATGATTTCGATGGTGACGACCGGACGCACGTACAGCGTCACCAGCACGTCAGACCACGACAATGAACGGATCGTCCATCCATTATAGCACCGCCCTGGTAGAAAGCGTAAAAACTCCTTCTTTCTCCATGACGTACGGCAGTGGGCGTGGAATCGACATGCCGGTTGTGCTGTTTTCAAACGTTAATCAGCGACGTTTTTTCTCACCTGGCAAAATCCGCTAAGCAAAACAATTCTCCCGGCCCGCATGACACCTGGAGTCTAGCCTGGCGAGGGAGGGGGTACTGATACTCCACTATTTGGCGCCGCGCCGCTGGCAGGGTCACCGCGCCGCACGAATGTTTTTACCCGTTTCTCAAACTCCCGTCGCGTCAGAAGGACACGACGACCACAGGTCGTGCAAAGCAGACCGATGTCGGCACCCAGGCGAACGATTTCCCATTCATAGCCACCACAGGGGTGGGGTTTCCGGAGGCGAACCACGTCTCCCAGGCGAATTTCGATAGTCATAGTCAGTTCGGCAGATGTTGAGTAACAGGTCAGTTGTTGCCGATAATTGTAGCATAATCGAGGCGCAGGAGCAACTGATGTCGATTTGAATCGGATAGGTCAGGGTACAATCAACTGAAGGCGATGCAACGCCAGACCTACTATCCGATCATCGGTCGAAGTCGGGTCGATCGATATCGGGCTGACGGCGCCCGGCGTTTCGAAGGTCAGCGTATTGAAGTGCCGTCGAGGGGGATTCTTTCTGAGCAGGGAGGCTTGGAAGGGAAAACGGAAAACCGAAGGTTGCGTCTGATCGATGGATCCAATAGTCTGGCCATTCAGGATCACGGTGACTTCCTGGGGTTGAAAGGGGCTGGCATCGATTTCCAGGACCATCTGGCCCTGCCTGGGCATGTTTTCTCTCGAAACCTTGAAGTGGATGCTGGCCCAGTCCCCCTGCGACCAGCGCCACTGCCCGTTGCCATCTTCTTCGGGATCGTACCATCGCTCGAAGGTAACCTGGGTGTTGTCGGGCAGGATCGTCTGCCCCAAGGGGAAGGGCTGAATGCCATCGGCGCGATGGTACTGCTCGCTGCGTCTGACCAGCATCTCGCTGCTGGCCAGAAACTGCGGGTATTTCCAATCCAGGATGTAGGCTTCCCTTTCAATCTGTCTGACAGGTTCAGGTCCGTGCCACTCGTGCCACAGAAAGGTGTCAAAATTGTATAGTCCTTGATAGCTGTTGAAAAAGATGGCTACGACAGATAGGGCAGCAAAGGTGCCCAGGCCTGCCCGCTGCCACGGGACCGACGTTCGTTCGATAGCTGCCCTGGTCAGCAGCAAGGTCAGCAAAAGCAGCGCCGGGATAACATCCACGGTGAGGCGACTACCAAACGACCAGCCGCCCCACCAGTGTCCAAACCTACTGATTATAACGAGATGCAGGGCCAGCCAGCCCACCGCCAGCCAGAACAGCGGCTGGCGGATCGACGCCTTGATCACGAACGGCAGGACCAGAAGGGGCAATAGCAGAAATGGATTGTAGATCAGCAGCCCGCGCCCTGGACTAACCAGGTTTCCCAGCAAAGCTGTCCAGAAACTGCCCGCGCCGCTCACCCGTTTGGGCTGGTAATACGGCGGTAACAGCTGGCCAAATTCGCGCCAGGAATAGAGAATGAAGCCCGCCAGACAAACAAGCAGGGTCAGGGAAAGCTTGAGGAAAAGCTCCCGGCGCCAAATCAGTACGTAGAGCAGCACTGCCAGATCAAACATGACCAGGATTGGTCGAATCAGGTAGGCTGCAAACAAGAGTAAACCAAGCAGGTAGGGATTGGCAGGGCGCTTTCCCCGGTCATCATAGACTAACATCAGCAGTACGAAGAGCGTGATGATCAGAGCAAAGTTATGGGTCCAAAGCGCCGTACCCAGTGTTGCGACGATGGAGCTTCCGAAGAAGAACACAGCAGTGAAAAGGATACTGAGGGCGTAACCTGCAAAGCACCGGCTTAACAGGTAGATGAGCAGAACGATCAGAGCCGCGGATAGGGCCGACAGGGTGTGTTGCAGCGTCTTGTTTTGTTCGATGTCGGTCATATCCTGCCCCTGCAGATTTGCCAGCCAGACTGCAGGGGAGGCCAACAGGGAGGTGCCGAGGGGGAAGTAGTCGTAAAGATGTCCACCCGACTCGACCAGCCTTGAGTCGTCGGGATCATCCAGGTAATCATCCAACCTGATCGTCCCGCTGGAGAGCAGGGCCTGGGAAGTGACCAGCAGATAACGGGAGTCGCCAAAGGCGTAGTCGTTGTCCGGATCCCGGGTGACAAGAAATGCCGCGACGACCAGGATGAGCAATAGGAGCCGGCTACTCTTGCGAAAGAAGCTTTCCATGATCCAGTACCAGCTTGAACAGGGATTCGTAGGAATCGGCTACCGCCTCCCAACTATAGACGGCGGCCGCCCGCTCCGCCGCGCGGCTGCGATAGGCATCGACCAGAGCAGGTGCTGAGATGAGCGTCTCCAACACCGGCGCCAATGAGGCAGCGCCAGCCTTTCCATCGTACCAGAGCCCCGCATCGTCGATGGTCTCCAGGTTTTCAGGCGTATTGTGGACCACGACGGCATTGCCGAAGGCCATGGCTTCCACCAGAGCAGGATGGGTACCCCCCACGCCGCTGGTCAATACGTAGGCATAGGCATTGCTGTTCAGTTCCTGATAACCCTCACCAAAGAGGTAACCGGTGAAGATGATACGGGGATCATCGCCGGCCAACTGGCGCAGTTGGGCCTTATAGGCATCGGCATAGGCAGAATCGCCAACGATGACACATTTCAGGTCGGTGTCGAGTTGGAGCCAGGCCTGGACCAGATGGTGGGCGCAGTTTTCGGGAACGAGCCGCCCTACGAAGAGCACGTATCCGCCTGGCTCAAGGCCAAAACGGGAGAGGGTCTTACCCGGCTCTCGACGGGGCAACTCCGCGCCATAGGCGATATAGGTCGACTCAGTGCCGTAGGTTTCCAGATAGTACTGTTGAACCACCTTGCTGTCGGTGATCACGGCATTGGGCAATATGGTGCTCATTCGTTCGGCGAACTGGATATAGCGCTTCGCCAGGGGCGGCCACTTTTCCCGCTTCCAGTCGAGGCCGTCCACATTGATCAAGGTTCGCTGGCCGGCCAGTCGGGGAATCCAGGTCACCAGGCTGTTGCCTGCGATGAAATAGAGACAGATATCGTAGCCTTGAGTCAGGGCGTGTATGCTGGAAAGCAGGCTGTGCACGATGGTGTCAAAGTACTTGTTGGCAATGGTAGGCAGGTTCACCAGCCGCATGCCCTTGTAGAAAGGTTGATCATAGGCAATGTGGTGGCTGCGCCCATAGACGGTCACCTGGTGGCCTCGAGCCACCAACCGGCTGCCAAGTTCTTCGACGCAGGTCTCGAAACCGCTATAACTGGCCGGCACCCCTCGGGTGCCCAACATGGCAATTCTCATGGTATTTTTCGTTGTTACTGTCCTCGCAGCGTTTCCAGATGTTCCCTGAGTTCATCCGCCCTGGTGCTCTCCGGCGCCAATTCCAGATAGCGTTCGTAGGCTGTCACAGCGCCAATCGAATCGCTCCATGCCTCAAGGGCTCGCCCAAGCAGCAAGTAGGTTTCCGCTTCCAGCGGCGCCAGATCGACCGCCTTTTGCAGGTGGTGTGCTGCCACGTCAGGCTGGCCGGTCTGGCGCAAAGCCTCGCCCAGCAGTCGCCGGGCCCAGTAGCTATCAGGTGCCTGTATCACAGCGTCGCTGAGAACCTCCGTGCCTTCGCCCGTTTGCCCGGTGATCAACAACTGTTCGCCCAGGCGGATCATGGCCTCGACGTCGTCTGGTGAGAGGTTGAGAGCGTTGCGGTAGGCTTCGATGGCACGGTCAGCATTCCCATCCTGTCGCCACAGGTTGCCGCGGTCGAGCTCGAAACGAGACCTGGCGTTCTCGTCTGCTGTGTTTGAAGCAGCTTGCGCCAGCAACTGGTCGGCCATCTCCGGGTCATTGTTTGTTCTGTAGAACCTGGCCAGGCTCGCGAGGGCTGCCGGGTTTTCTGGCAAACTTTCAATGCCGAAATCACCAAGTTGTGCCGCTCTTTCCCTCGTTGGCCGCCACCGGTAGACATTCAAGTTCGGACCAAAGGGAATGCGAAGGGCATCCGTTTGCTGTAAAAAGGAGTTTACCTCATAGAAGCCGGAAACTACCAAAATCCATCCGCTGCTGCTCTTGCGAACCGCATCCTCAATCTCACCAGTCTCATATTGCCAGCCCAGTCGGTCCACCCACTCGGGCGCGTAGAATCGCAGGTAGTTTTCCGCTTTGATGCCGGGGACAAGGACAACCTCATCATCCCGGGCATTGGACGTTACGAAGTCCAGCGCGCCGCGCCAATCCTGGTCTGTCGAGCTGTAGCGGGCCTGGACAATCGGGGTCAATGGCAGGATCAGGATAGCGGCAAAGAGCAGAGCAGCGGCGGTTTGCATCCCGCGGCGCCGGCGGGGACTCTCAATCTCCGTGCTGATCCAACCGATCAACGAAGCTCCTGCCTGTGCAACCATCAGCAGGTAAAAGGGCAGCAAAAAGAGCAGCTGACGCCCGGTAAAAAAGTAGTTCAACTGATTCAAAACCAGGACGATCACCACGGGGGAGAGAATCAGGAGCAGGGTTGCCAACAGGGTTCCTGGCCTGGTTGGTGGCCGCAACAGGCCAACGGCGATGCCCAGAAGGGCCAGGATGCCGTATAGCCAGAGCAGCCATGGTTGAAACAGCTCGGGCAGTTGCCACGCGTCGCCGAAGACAAGCCCGGCATGCATGGCGTGGATCAGATCGGCCGTCAAGATCGGGGGAGTGGCCCGCGGCGTGCCTGTCTCCCGCAGCACTGCCAGATAAAACCAGGGTAGAAAGGCGACAGCCGCAATCAGACAGCTTAGCAGAAAATGAAAAACGATTTGCCAACGGCGCCCTGTCTGCTGATTTCTATCAGGGACTCGAAAGGTGGGATAGATCAACAGCACCATGCCCTGAACCAGCACCACCAGAGGCATGAAATAATGGCTGTAGAGCCCGGCGATCACGGTCGCCGTATAGATAATCCAGCCCAGTTTGTTGTCTCGCCGGGTAGCCACAACCAGGGCCAGAGAACTGCCAACCGCCAGGCAAGCGAACAGCGCATAGAAGCGTGCTTCCTGGGAGAAATGAAGGTGAAAGGGGGATATAGCCAGCAACAGCATGGCCAATAAACCGGTCACGTCATCAAAAAGGACGCGGGCCAACTGGTAGGTGAGCGCCAGAGTCAGGGTGCCGAACATGACAGCGGGCAGGCGCACCAGGAATTCACTGTGGCCGATTTGCAGGGTTAGCCAGGTAAAGAGGTAATCCAGCGGCGCCGCGCCATGATGACGCTGGGCACCTGTCAGCGCTTCCAGCAGGCCATTCATCGACTCCGAGGCCTGGCCCATCTCGTCCAGCCAGAGGCTGGCAGTTCCCAGCTGATCCAATCGCAGGGCAAAGCCCAACAGCAGAATAAGCAGGGGCGCCAGCCGGCCCACGGCCCTCCCCAGACGCTGTCGATCCCATGAGAGAAACGCTGTTGCCATTTCAGGGGTTTGGGCTCGGCGCCATGCCCGTTGAACCAGGACGCCCCAGAGAATCAGAACAGGCAACGACTTGGTACTATGGTAGAGAGCCGCCTGCCAGAAGAGCCAGAATTGCTCAGGGTCTTTGGGGCCGGCCACGTCGAAGAGCCAGAGCAGGGAGGGGGCGGCTACCAGGACCCAGACAACGGCCAATAGCTTTCTGGGGAAGTCCCGTTTGAGCCAGAGCAGGGAGAGCGCCGGCAACAACATGACATAATGATGCTCCCAGACATCCCGGTAGATCAGAAAGTAGGCCGCGATCCACAGAGCCAGGCCTTCCACCGGATCGAAGCGATCTCTCCAGCCGTCGATGGCGGCAGCAGAGCGACGAAACAGTCTGGGAATGACGATCTCGACCGGCGCGAAGGTCACCAGCAGACTGATCAGCGCTATCGTCCCTACCAACAATTGAACGATCCATACACCGGCCGGAAGCGTTGGCGGCAATCCTGGCAGCGGCTCTCGCAAGAGGAGGAAGCGGCGAAGCACAGCCATCAGGAACGCGTGTAACCCGAAGTTGCCTGCATGGGCACCCAGATAGGTGGGTGCCTGAAAATTTCGTGAGAAAACCTGCCAATCATCAGGGCGCTGCAGAAAGTAGGGCAGGGTGGTCAACAACAGCACCATGAGCCCGATCAGCAGAGTTCGCCAGGCCCTCAGTCGAACGACGAGGGGTGTAAACAGGGCCGAATTGCTCTTCCAAACCAGCGAGAGGATCCATGCACCTGAAAATGACAGAGACTCCCAGCCCTGCTTCTGATAGATCGCGGTGCCGTCTCCCTGATCGGATCTGTGGTCCTGCGCTGTACGAAACAGGCTGGCACCCATGATATAGAAAAGGGTTACCATAACCATGCTGAACTGCCCCATGAAGAGTTCCATGTAGAAGGGAGTAAAGGCCAGCCAGCCAGCCGCCACGATGGCGAACTGACGGGAAGTCCCGGCCAGTCGCCAGCTCAGCCACAGGTTGAACAGCAACAGCGCCTCGACGACAATAAGCCACAGCCAGTAGGCATCGGTTGGTCGAAACTGGGCAACGACGGGGCCAAGGGTGTAGGCAGCGAAGGGGATGTAGCGGTAGGGATATAGATAGGGCACTACTTCCTGCCAGCCGGTGGCATCGTAGATACTTGTCCCCTGGAGCGCATGGGTGCCTGCCAGGTAAATGGCGTAGAAATCAGCGCCCTGGCCTCGCCGGTGCAGGGCATCGTTGAAGAAGATGTTGAGAGATCCTGTGAAAATGGAGATCCAGAACAGCAGATGGACTGCGACAGCAACGGCGAGCAAGAGGTAGGGTCCGTATCTGGAAAACCAGCCGGCTTCTCCTGGTGTTTCGGCCGCGGCAAACTCCTCCCGGCTTTCCGTTGCGCTGGCGCGAAGGATTGCCTGTTCGATCATCACGGGCTCGCCACCTGATCGGTCCAGGGCACCAGGGCCAGGTAGGCCGGACGGGCGAAGTGTTCGCCCTGGCTGAGCAGTTCGATCTCCACTCCTGAGCGGGCATCGTTCGAAAGGGGCACCTGCACAGTCTGCCAGCCGTCAGATCCTCCCACCACATCCACGAGTTCTCCGTCGACCGATACCGCCAGTTCGACGCCTGGCCAGTCGCGGTGCAACAACTCGATTGCTAACGGGCCTTCACCAGAGGGTGCCAGCCGCACCCTCTCTGCTACGCCGGGATCCAGGCGCACAGTGGGACGGGGACGGGTGCTGGCATCTGCCATGGGCACAAAGTAATGGACTGCCGGCAGGGCGTTGCTGATGATCCAGGCAACGGTTGCAGGTTGTTCGCCGGCTGTTCCCTGCAGTTCGAGCAGTACCAGGCCCGACTCGTCAGGTGTCAGTTGTAAAGGGATATCCTGCCAATCTGCCAGCTCGCCCTGCAACTGGGAAACGAGTTGTCCATTCACCAGAACGTCCAGGGCGCTGTCCGGAGGCAGGAACGCGTGCAGAGAAGCTTCGGGATCACTGCCGGGCTCGAAGATGAGTTGCTGGGAGAATACTGTGGGCTGATCGCCAGTTTTCCACCAAACCGCCTCACGCGTCTCGCGTGCCTGGGAGGGTCCGAGTCCTCGCTGGAAGACGAAAGCACGAAATTCGTCTTCTTTCAGGATCGCTGTCGGCTCATACCGTTGGCGAAACCAGGGGGCTTCGACCAGGTTGTAAGGAACGGCGTCGTCATCGGCCGCGAGCACGATCAGGTCGGGCGCGTAACGCTGGATCGACCAGACCATCTTGTTGTAGGGCGCAATCTCGAGGTGGGCGATATCGGGCTGCATCAGGCCTGAAAAATCGGCGATTCTGCAATCGCTGATGTAGCCCATCAGGCCTATCTCGGCCATGCCCACCAGAGGACCGCCGCCGGCCTCGTTGCACATCGCCCGAAGTGCCTCGCCCGTCTGTCGATAAACATGTTCCCGAACGCGTAAATCGGGCCCGGGCCCCCGGATCAAGTAGCGCATGGCGAGCGGGATCGGGCGAAGAACCAGGGCCAGCAGGACCAGCGCGCCCACCCAAACAGTCGCGGTTGCCCAGCGGCTGCGGCCTAAGCGCTGACCTGACCAGGCGATCAGGGCAACCACGCCGTCAGCCGCCAGCAGGGCTGGTACAGATGCCAGGGGCACGTAGTACCAGAAATAGCTGCGCACGTCGAGCCAGGTGTGCGCGACGATATAGAGCAACGTCCATAACAGCAGAGGCAGGCGGTCCTCTCTGCGCCACCAGAGAGCGGTTGCCAAACCGAGCAGGGCCGCGATCGCGGCCAGCGACTGAATATCGAGCCAGAGAGAGGCCATGTCGAGCAGCCGAGCTCCCCAACGAGGAACCCCACCGCCCAATCCCTGGGTTGTCTTGGCCGCCAGGGTGTTGGGGATGGGAGATCCGTAATACAGCCATGAAAAGATCACCCAGGGCACGGTCAGGATCAAACCGACGGCCAGGGCGCGCCATGGCACTCGCCGGCGGGTGGCGATCCAGTGCAGTCCGATACTGAGTCCCACAAGGATGCCGTCAGGTCGAAAGAGAAAGGCGAGGGCGGCCGCAACGGCTGTTACCAGCAACCACGAGTCACCGGTCCCCCTCCTATCCTGTTGCAGGGCGCGCCGGTAGGCCGCAAAGGCAGCCAGGATCGCAGCCACATAAAGGGGGGTCTCCATGCCGAGGGCACTGGTGAGCGGTGGAAAGGTGAGGGTCAGTGAGACGGCAATCAGCGCTCCAAGGGCAGATAGGGCAGTTCGACCTGTAAGGCCCCAGCGATCGCCCAGTTTGGGGTAACGATCCACCCTGCTGAGATCGATCAGACAGGCACCGGCGAGAAAAACACCGACGCCGCTCAGGATCAGACCGAGAGCGACAAAATCCTGGCTCAAAAATGAAAGTGCAGCTAATACCAGCGCATAACCAGGGGTCGTGATGCTCAAGACTGCTTCGCCCGGGTTGAAGACAAAACCATGGCCGCTGGCCAGATTGCGGGCCACCCGGTAGGTGATGTAGGCATCGTCGACCAGGCCCAATCGCTTGATGTAGGCCAGATTGAGCAGGGTGAGGATCAGCAGCATGAGCCATGGAAGTGCCTGAAGCAACAGGCGCAGCCAGGGCGCGCCAGACGATGTGGCCGCGCTGGAATCAGGACTGGCTTGTATTGTTTCGCCGGAGGGAGGCACCAGGCTAGCCATTGGCTTCTCTCTCCTGCATCACTTCCCGGTAGACTGCCAGGGTTTCGGCTGCGCAGCGATCCCAGGAGAATCGGGCTGCTCGTTCCAGGCCTCTTTCTCTAAGCTCGTTTGCCTGGTTGGGATCCCCCAGGACATCGGCCATCGCTTTTGCTAGCGCGTCCGTGTCGGTAGGATCAACCTGAACAGCAGCGTCGCCTACCACCTCCGGCAGCGATGCTGCGTTGGAGCAGACGACCGGAGTGCCGCAGGCCATGGCTTCCAGGGGAGGCAGGCCGAATCCCTCGTAGAGCGTCGGAAACACAAAGAGTGAAGCCGCGCTGTAGAGGGCCGGAACATCGTTGTCGTCCACATAACCGGGAAAGATTACCCGGTCGGTTAGCCCGCGCCCCTCGACAGCCTCGAAGATGTCACTCTCCCGCCACTGGGCTTTGCCGGCGACCACCAGTTTGACCTGATCGAACTGGGGCAGGTGTGCCACGGCTGAGAACGCCTCGACCAATCGCGCCATATTTTTTCGGGGCTGAAGATTGCCCAGAGCCAGCACAAAGGGTGAGGGACCTGTTCCATACCTTTCGCGGACAGCATCCAGGGCCGACCTGTCGACCACCGGCTTGAAGTGATCGGCGGCTGCCTCGTAGGTGACGGCGATCTTCTCAGCCGGTATCCCGTAGCGGTCCATGATCTCCCGTTTGGCGTGTTGGCTGACAGTGATGACGCGGGCTGCCCGGCGAATACTGGGAGGTACCAGGGTTCTCAGGATGGCCTGATCTCTCGGCGAGAAGAATTGGGGATAGCGCTCGAATGCAATATCGTGAACGGTAACCACCGTAGGGCAGGGGGTGATTGGAGGGGCATTGTAGGTCACATGAAGCAGATCGAACCGGTGGCGCCGTGCTGTCAACGGCAGGCTCAAGGGGATACGCAGAAGAGCATTGCCGGGACGCAAGGTTCTGATCTCGGCATGGGAAGGAAGGCTGGCCAGACGGGTGCGAAGCCGTTCAGGATGGGGACTGAGCAGGGAGAGCCGTACTGGATCCAGGTCGCGCGAGCCTGCTTCCTGAGTGATTCGAAGCAATCCACGCACCAGGTTCAGCGTATAGGTCTCGTTTCCCGTTTCGTTTTCGCCCACCATGTGGGCATCAATCGCGACATGCATGTTAGGGATGGGCACCTGCTCAGAAATTGAATCGCTGCAGCGGCGCTAAAGGCCCGATGAGTTTCTTTTGAATCATAGCAGGGAAACCGGGTTGACCGGAGGTGTTGGCTCAGACCGCGGCTTCAAGGCTTGCCGAATCACTCCTGTATAAGCGCGCCAGTTTTCCTTCCAGCGATTCCGTTGGGCGCCACTGGTCAAAACAATCATGCCCGCACTGACGGAGGCACGAAATCCCATACCGACAATCGTAATCGCCCGCACGGCAAGCTCGGTGGTTCGTCCCTCGAATTTGCCAAAATAGCGAAAATGGGAACGGAATCCCAGGGGCAACAGGTCGCCCCGGGCTTGAGCAACGGCCTGTTTGCCGTGGTGAACGACCTGGGCATCGGGCGTGAAAAAGATGCGATAGCCCCGTTCCCTGGCGCGCCGACACCAATCCAATTCCTCGACGTACATCCAGTAGGCCTCGTCGAAGGAGCCTACCTCATTCCAGACCTCGCGACGGATTGCCAGCGCGCAACCCTGGACCCAATCCACCTCCAGCTCTGTGTCCCGGTTGAAACCGCCCAATTCCCGACGCGCGAATAAGGGACTTCGAGGCCAAATCACGCTGAGGAAGGCCGCCTCACAGAAAAGATCCCATAGGGTGGGAAAGCGAAACGAGGCCGCTTGCCAGGAGCCATCCGGATTCAGTACATTGGGACCAACAGCCGCAGCCTGCGGCTTATTCCGCAGAAAGGTTGCAAGGCCGTTGAGGGCGCCGGGTAATAAATAGGCATCCGGATTGAGCAGAAAGAGATTGTGGCCGTTTGACCGGGTGATGGCCTGATTGTTGGCGGCTGCGAACCCCAGGTTTCGTTGGTTCGCGAGCAGTCGAACCTGGGGAAACTCGTCCTCTAACATGGCGATGCTGCCATCGGACGAAGCATTATCGACGACGATGACCTCCACCGACAATCTG
This sequence comes from Chloroflexota bacterium, assembly GCA_034717495.1. Taxonomy (NCBI): domain Bacteria; kingdom Bacillati; phylum Chloroflexota; species Chloroflexota bacterium. Next base: position 30,986 of record JAYELL010000044.1, read on the forward strand.
GCAGAGCTGCCATGCGGTTGTCCGCCGGAGCAGGGCCTCGAATCCGACAGGGTGCCATCGGGATCGACGATCGTCACGTCTGGCTGGGAGAAAATCGAGCTCAAACATGCTCTCAGCAGATCCCGGGTGTTCCAATTGACGATGATGATCGAAAAATCGGGATCGGCACCTTCTGTCACCTCGCCTGGTATCATAGCTTGAGTCAGCCTTCTGCTCTCTTCGGTTCAACGCTGGCCGGTCTGGCGTAGGCGTCCAGGTGGAAGGCGAAACCGGCCATCAGCCAAAGGTAACTGGCAACCAGGAAATTCTGCATCAAGGGTGTGACAGTGAAAACAGCCAACATGCCGATCCATGCAACCAGCGCCACCTCGGTCAGCATCTGGGCTTCCAGATCGCCGCGTTGCTTTTGTCGTTTTCGAAGGCGCCAGAGTGTTGCAATCAGAGACAGAAAAAAGAGCATCAGGAGCAACATGCCGAAGATGCCCATCTCCATACCGAATTGCAGATAGGTGCTTTCCGTGTGCTCGATCTCCAGCGGTATCTCTGATTCTCTCTGAAAACGCAGCGCTCGCGGCCCTGCCATGCCCATACCGGTGCCAACGGGGTTCTCTGTCACGAAATTTACGGCATATACCAGGGAGTCCACATGTCCGAGTGCGGCAGGATCCTGGCCCGTGAGACCGCGCCAGACCCGTTGCCCAAATCCTGAGACCACGACACCGACCAGGGCGAGGATGATCAGTGCCACCAGGCCGGCCATGACCAACTTATTGGAGGTGATCTCGCGCCAGGTACGTTTCAACCCTCGATCGTAAAGATAGATGGCTGCGCCGGCCAGGATCGAGGCGCCAAGGGCCACGAGTCCGCCACGGCTATAGGTCAAGAGCAGACAGGCGCCATACAGCAGGATCAAGGCAAGCAACGGCAGGGTGCTGCCCAACCGGTAGCGGGACCGCAGCGACTGGTTATCCCCCGCCACCTGGCCCTGCTGCCCCATGTAGAGCAGGGCATAGCCACACAGCAGGATGAACAGATTGAGATAGATTGCCAGCTGGTTAGGACCGGTAACGGTGGAGATCGCCCGGGGGCGGGGCTGGGCATCCCGCAGGGCTGTTTTGAAGGCAAACGGCAGGTTGCCGAACTCATCCACGTAGCCGAGCTGTACCATGGTGGCAAAATCGATAAACAGAGCCTGGTAAATGCCGTAAGCCGCCACAAGAGCTGCCACCAATGCCAGCACGATCAACAGGCGTCGAAGGTCCCGTCTCGAATAAGGCATGAGGCGAGCCAGGAAAAGCAGAGCGATGGGTTCAAAGTAGTTGCGGAAGCCGAAAACACCGATCTCACCGGTGGCAGCCACAACGATATAGGCCGCCGAAAGCAGCGCCAACGCCACTAACCAGAGGTCAAAATGGTAAACCTTGTAGCGAATGCGACGCTCCGGTTTGGTGAGATGCTGCAGAATCATGACGGCGAACAGCAAGAGGATCAGACCCTCTTTCCACAGGGAGAACAGGGTAATCCGGCTGGCCGCCCATCCCCATTGCCAGGTGAGGATTCGCTGAATGCCCTCGTGGAATGGCAGTAGCACCACCAGTGCGCCAAGACTCCCAAAGGGGTAGCGCCATGTGATTACAAGGCTGGCCAGCGCCACCAGGACCAGCACCGCCCACATGGGATTGAGAAATATCAGAACCGCGAGGATCGCCAGGCCCAACAGCAGAATCGTCGGCCAGAGTAGCGCCCTGGGTGATTGTTGTCCGGCAGAGGTTTGCGAGGTCATTGTTCGTCGCTATTGTACGTAACCAAGGCCGCGCAGGCGCTCGTCGATCAACAGTTGCTGCCCGCTGTCATAGTCGGTGCCCGACCCGGTCTCACCTGTTCCCTGGGCAAAGTGTACCGGATGCTCAGCCAGCCAGTCCTCCTGGAACGCTTCTGCCAATACCCGACCATCCATATCATCGGGCACCTGCAGCCCAAGGTAGTGAAGTATCGTCGGTGCCAGATCCCACAGGATGCCCTCCTGGAACTGGGAATCGGGGTGGATGCCGGGCCCTGACAATACGAAAATACCGTGAAGTCGATGGCCACCGTTGTTAAGGTTGGGGCTCAGTGGCCGGACCGGTGGCGGCGCCTGACCTGCCTGTGGCAAATAGATGCCCCGGATGACGCGCGTTTCTTGCCAGCGGATAAGGATATCGGGCGATTTGTGCAGGTTCGGCCCGTGATAAACAGCTTCCCTTCTGATTGCCTGCTTCAACACCGGCTCATGATCCTGCAGGTCGCGGCTGGCATGGAGTTTTTCGATGATCTCGTCGCGCAGTGCCTGGTACTGCGATGGCGGCACGATGCCACCCGGCTCGCGCCCTTCCAGGTTTATCCACAGATCATCTCTGGCGCCATAGGCATAGGCCCGGGTTCGGCTCCAGTCGATGTTGCCAAAGGTCATGGCCATTTCCATCCGCTCACGGACGCCTGGCAACAGTTTCACCAGCTTGAGCTTGGCATCCCGGGAAAGATTGCGGTCCACTAAATCATATCCCCACCTGAGTGGCATCATGGCGAGCTGTTCGATCTTTTGCACCAGGCCTGTTTCAAGTCCCGCTTCATCCACGTAGTGCAACAGGCCGATGCTGGCAAGCCAATCGTTGAGGTATTCTGCACCCCGTTGGTTGAACCCCCCGCCGTGGTCGCTCATCAGCATGATGGCAGCGTCGGGCGCCAGCGATGACAGTTCTCCCACGATTCCGTCCATGCGCCGGTACACCCGCTCGATCGTGTCTCCGAAGCGAACGGCCTCGACGGGATCGTGTTCCGGGTGGGTTGGATCCATGTCCTTCCAGAAGAAGTGGTGAGCGGCGTCGGTGGCGGTGAAGGTGACGTGGAAGACATCCCAGGAACGGCTGTTCATCAGGTAGCTTACGTAAGCCAGGCGTTTTTCAGCCGCCTCGAAGATGGCCTGTTCGGCCAGATCGCGTCGCCCCATTTTCATGTAGCTGGGAATACCAGGCTCTATGATATAATCGCCAACGTTGGCCTGAAGTTCCTGGATCAACTCTGGTGGGTAACTGAAATTCGGGCTGTCAAGGCCAGGAGCGTCCAGGCCTGCCAATATTACTCCCTGGACCGTTTCGGCGGGATAGCTCATGGGCACATTTACCACGCCAACTGTCTTGCCTGCCTGGCTGGCGAGGCGCCACCAACTCTCCCCCTGGCGAAAGCCACCGTTGAGATAACGTTTGTTGTAGGTGCCCTCGATCCGCTCGTCGAAATAATAGATCCCGTGTTTTCCAGGATTTTTGCCAGTGGCAAAACTGCTCCAGGCGGGGGCGCTGTTCTGATTGGGAACCGAGCGAAGGCGCGCGCTCGACCCGGTTTCGATCAACCGGGCGATGTTTGGCAGTTTGCCCTCCGATATCCACGGAGTGATCAAGTCGAAGGTGGCCCCGTCCAGGCCGATGATAAGGAGTCTTGGTCCAGATGACATAGATGGTTTTCCCGCAATCTGGAAAAAGGCCCAACCGGCGGCATGGCCTCCCTGCCAGGATAAACAGGCCCGAATTCCAGACAAACGGAGGCGACACGAATATGCCTCCCTCGCAAGCCTTCATTATAGCCGCGCCTACGGGCTGGGACAAGCTTTGAAGAACCAGTGATCAACCAGCGTTTTGCCACGCAACCATGAGATCTGGCAATCCCGGGAAAACATGGGTTGGCGGCGGGTTGGCCGCGGCGAATTCCTCCGCCGTCGTGATGCCAGTCAAAACCGCTGCTGTGCGAAGACCCGCTTGATGCCCTCCCAGAATGTCGGTCTCATAGCGATCGCCCACCATGACAGTCTCCCCGGGATGCCGGCCGATGCGCTCCAACGCCTGAAGGAACATCTCCGGCTGCGGTTTACCGATGAAAACGGGGCTGACGTCGGTGGCCGTTTCCAGCAGAGCGATGATCGACCCGGCACCCGGCACGATTCCCCTCTCCTCGGGATAGGAACGGTCGGGATTGGTACCGATGAAGGGGCAGCCGCGCCGAATTGCCAGGGCAGCCTCTGCCAGCTTCGGATAGTTGATCGCCAGGTCCATCGAAGCTACCACCAGATCGGTCTCCCGGTAATCATCGACGATTTCATAGCCAGCGTCCTGCAGGGCAACCGCCAGGCCTTCCATTCCCACGATCAGGATTCGACTCCCGGCCGGATAGCGGTCGCCGAGCCATTGGGCAGTGGCCTGCGCCGATGTGAAGATATGCTCCGGCGCTATGGCAAAGCCCAGCGCGGTCAGCTTTTCGGCCATGTTCCGGGGTGTGCGAGTGGCGTTGTTGGTCAGCAGGAGATAGGGAGTGTTGCTATCTGCCAGGAGGGTGAGAAACTCTTGAGCGCCGGGCAAGGGTTGCGCGCCGCGGTATAGAACGCCATCGCCGTCCAGCAGGAAGGCTTCTGCGGAAAAAGAGTCTCGGTTTACAAGTGAATTCAAAAGGTTAGAAGTCATTTTTGATGGATTCCACTGGCTTTCGAGAATGCTTGAGTTTGGCTTGCAGCATCACAGGGCCATTCAGGTACTGCAAGATGAAACGACTGGATATGAGTCAAAAAAGGGCCTGGCTAATCGGAGGTGGCGTTGGACGAATCTTCCGCCTCGGCGGCCTGCTGAACCTCTGCCAGATCAGCTTCGACGTCGCAGGCAGCGGTCGCTACGGCCCAGGCTACCAATCCCCAACTGCCGGCGGAAATCCCCAGTGCCAGAAGAATGCTCAATGGATTGAGGGGAACATTGCCTCGCGCGATTCCCACAAGGGCCAGGACCAGGGCCAACGTTGCGGCGGCCAGGCCGATTTTGACCGGGCCTGAGAAACGCCCAAGGGATGACCTGTTCGAACTGTTTGCTGTGCTCATTGAAGACCTGTCTAATAGTCAATAACCGATTGTCAATTGTCAATGGAGGCGTCGGGGTCGCCACGTTCTGCCCATGGGAAGCGGATCTGGCAAGAATCGACCTCGTCCAGGTCGAAATCCTCGGGAGCAGGCAGCGTCTCACTGTGCAACAGGAGGTATTCCTCGTAGTTCTCCGGACTCCGACTCAGTTGCACGCCGGGCCCACGTATCACGAAAAAGACAGCATCGCCGGAATTGACACCTAACACATCCATGACCTCGGGGGGCAGGACGATCCGGTTGCGGGTACCGACTTTCGCTACACGTATGCGCATTTTTTGCCTCCGTTGTACATTGCAGGCGTCAGGAATCCGGCCTTAGATCGTGTACGACCAATTGAAGCCGTCGTTGGTTATTCCAGATGTTTTCATCCAGCGAGTAGACCAGGTCCACGCGGCTTTTCAGGTGTCCGAACCAATGGCCCTGGCGAAATGCGATGGCGTCCCAGATTTTTTGGCTACGCGGCCCGGCCTCCGGATCACTGACCGACAGCTTGAGGTGGGCGCCTTCGCTGCCTACCTGGCGCGCCCCGCGCACCTGCAACCCCCGGCTTAGCAGCAATGGCTGAGGATTGAGGATTCCCGTTGGCTCCAGTTGCTGTAATAATCCCCAGGTGGCCCAATCGAGGTCGCCCAGGAGGACCTCTTTGTCGATAACGAGACTCGGTTTCAGGTCCCTGTCCGCCAGTTCTTCGGCCGCGATATCCTGCAACATGGCACGGAAAGCGTCCAGGTTGCAGTTCTCGACGGTAAAGCCGGCCGCGGCAGCGTGGCCGCCATGGCGGACCAGCAGGCCCGCTTCGGCGCAGCGATCTAGCGCTTTGGTGATATTGAATTCGGGGATGCTGCGCGCGCTGCCCCGGCTGCATTCATCGCCCAGTTCCAACACAAGGGCTGGCCGGTAGTAGGCCTCTGCCAGGCGGCCCGCCACCAGGCCGACGACGCCTGACTTGAAATTCTTCTCAGCCACCATGTAAAGATAAGCGTCCGAATCCCTGGCCTCGATCTGCTCTTGAGCCTCTTTCAGAGCCGCCGCGGTTAAATCCTGGCGCTGCCGGTTGAGTCCGTCCAGTTGCAGTGCCAGTTCCGTTGCCCTGAGCACGTCGTCTGTGCTGAGCAACTCATAGCTAAGCATAGCGCTATCGATCCTGCCAGCCGCATTCAGACGGGGTCCTATCACGTAGCCGATCGTGCCGGAGGTGACCTGGCCGGGCGCGATGCCGGCCAACGACATGATCGCCTGCAGGCCTGGCCGGGGCGCTTGATTGATGCGTTCCAGGCCACGACGAACCAGCCAACGATTTTCGTCGAGCAAGGGCGCCAGATCGGCTACCGTGCCAATAGCCACCAGATCCAGCAGGTCCCCCTCGTCCAATGTCACCGTCAGGTCATCCCGAATCGGAACCTGGTGGTGGGAGCGCAGCAGCGCCTGGGCAAGCCTGAAAGCAATGCCAACGCCGGCCAGCCCCTTGAACTCGTAGCGGCAGACAGGTTGCTTCGGATCAAGGGCAGCCAGAGCGGGTGGCAACGCTGGACCCACCGAGTGATGATCGGTGATGATCACATCCATGCCCAGGCTGTTGGCGTAGGCGACTTCGTCTACCGCCCGGATACCGCAGTCAACCGTGATGAGAAGATCGCATCCTTCGCCGGCCAGTTGGGTCAGGGTGTCCTTGTTAAGCCCGTATCCCTCGTCCACCCGATGGGGAATGTAGGGTTCTACCCTGGCTCCCAGCGCGTTGAGCGTTTGCACCATCAGAGCGGTAGCCGTGACGCCATCGGCGTCGAAGTCGCCATAGATAACGCAACGTTCGCCGCGGCGAATGGCGTCGCGTATGCGCGTCACAGCTTGGCTCATGCCCGCCATTTGAAAGGGGTTTTCCGCACGTGCCTCGCCGTCCAGGAAGGCATCGACTCTATCAGAATCGGTTATCCCCCTGTTGACGAGCAGCTGCAGGATCAAAGGAGGCACATGGGGCAAACGGGCCAGGACTTCTTCGGGAACCGGGTCGGGAAGGTTCCATTGTTTTTCTTGTAGTTTCATGGATTGCATCAGGTCCGGATGGCATTTCGCCAGTGTATGGACAGATTATAGCCTACGTCGCAAAAACGGGCAACGTGGGTATGATATGATCATTGACTCTGCCGCCAACTCGTGGTATAAATTAGCACCATCTAAAACAATGGTTGATCCGCGTGCCAGGCGTTCCTGCCTGCTTTGGGTTGTGTGGAGCGTGCGGCGCAGCCGGGTGTTCAGGCTTGAGACTGACACTCGTTTTGAGAAAGGAACCGGGGCGACAAGATGCGACAGATTGATACCAGTGCCGAGCGTGAACAGCTGGAAAAGGAAAAGCTGGAAGTACTCGACGACATTGAACACATTCGCGAGTGGTTGCAGGGTGAAGTGGATGCAGATGTTGACGAGGGCGATCCTGACCTGGCGGAACGGGAGAAAAATCTTGCGCTGCTCGTGGCCATGGAACGGCGGCTCGAGTCCATCAATACTGCCCTGCGAGCCATCGAAAAAGGCCGCTACGGCATCTGCGAACGATGCGGCCAACAGATCGATCCCGCCCGGTTGGAAGTTCGACCCGATGCAATCATGTGCCTGGATTGCCAGCGCGAGATTGAGCGCATTGCCAAACGTTCATCCCACCAATACAGCCGTTGACATCACACCCTGGGATCGGAGAGAGTAAAGTGGCTGACGTTCACGTTTCCAACCATCCATTGATCAGACACAAGCTCACCTTGTTGCGCGATAAACGCACCGAGCCGAAGAAATTTCGCGAGCTGGTGCGGGAGTTGGCCATTCTACTGGCATATGAAGCTACGCAGGACCTGGGGGTATCCTCCGCCACCGTTGAGACTCCCATGGGCCTGGCAGATGGGCATGTACTGACCGAAAACATCGGTCTTGTACCGGTGCTGCGGGCCGGTCTCGGTATGGTCGAGGGAATCTGGGAGATGATGCCCTCCGCGGAGGTCTGGCACATCGGACTCTATCGCGATGAACGCACATTGCGTCCCGTCGAGTACTACAACAAGCTGCCGGTCGCGCCCACCGTTCAGGTTTGCCTGATCCTGGACCCGATGCTGGCGACCGGCGGATCGGCTTCCGCGACGGTCGATATCCTCAAGAAATGGGGCGCTCAGCGGATAAAGTTTGTGGGCATCATTGCTGCTCCCGAGGGCATTGAAAGGCTGTCCGGCGCCCATCCGGATGTGCCGATTCATCTGGCAGCGGTCGACGACCGGCTTAACGAGATCGGCTACATCGTGCCTGGCCTGGGCGATGCTGGCGACCGGCAGTTCGGGACCGGGTGATTGACTCCGCGCGATGCTTCGAGAAGTCAAATGGCTGAGATAAGTCACAAACGTCCCCCATGGAACGACTATTTCATGGGCATTACCTTTCAGGTCGCCAGGCGCAGTACCTGCGATCGAGCGCGGGTAGGAGCGATCGTCGTCAAGGACCGTCGGATACTCACCACGGGCTACAACGGATCGCCGGCCGGTTTACCCCATTGCGACGACATCGGTCATTTGATAGTGGATGGGCACTGTGTACGAACACTGCATGCCGAGCAAAATGCCATCATTCAGGGAGCTCAGCATGGGGTCACGCTGCGGGGCGGCACTCTCTACGTTACCCACCAACCCTGCCTCACCTGTGCCAAGATGATCATCAATGCAGGGCTGGTACGGGTGGTCTACGCTGGACACTACCCGGATGAGAACTCGGTGGCATTTCTGGCCCAGGCGGGCGTCGCACTGCAGAAATATGATGGGCCTGTTGAGAACAGCGACTGAACAAACCGTTTCCGTCACTGCCCCAGTTGCAGCGCTCCTGTCGTTTGCAGTCAGTCGTCGCAGCAATCGATGCGCCGTTGACGGCGCTCCAGGCGCCATTTTCGACGTTGTTCCGCCTCGAGATAGCGGCGTTGTTGGGCGTCGGTTTCCGGTTCCAGAGGTGGCACCGGCACCTTGTTCCCGTGCTTATCCAGGGCAACGAAGGTCAGATAGGCGGTCGCCGTGTGCCGCCGTTCGCCAGTAAGTGGGTTCTCCGATTCAACCTTGACGCCCACCTCCATCGAAGAGCCGAACGCCCGATTGACCTGGGCCTGCAGGACGAGCACCTCTCCCACATAGGCAGGCGCCAGGAAATGCAGGTCGTCCATGGAGGCGGTCACGGCGACCTGGCGTGCATGTCGCATGGCTGCCACGCCGGCACAGAGATCGATCCAGGCTGCCACCTGTCCACCAAACACCGTGCCCAGCGGATTGGCATGGGATGGCAGGATGATCTGGGTCGTCTCCACAGCGGATTCGGATGCTTTCTTTCCAACGTTTGACATAGTTCCGCACCTGTTACCTTGCCTACTTGTCTACCTGTCTACTTATTTACTTGTCTACCTGTCTACCTGTCTACCTGTCTACTTGTCTACTTATCTACTTATCTACTTATCTACCTATCTACCTGTCTACTTATCTACCTCCCCATCACTAACCAAGACGAACCCAGGAGAAAAAAGCGATGCGAAAAATCGTGGAATGTGTTCCAAACTTCAGTGAGGGCCGCCGGCAGGAGGTGATCGACGCCATCGTGGCCGCGGTCGCTGACGTGGATGGCGCGTCGGTCCTGGATGTCCAGAGCGACGCCGACCACAATCGCACGGTGGTGACCTTTGTCGGTGGACCGGAGGCGGTGTTGGAGGGCGCGTTCCAGGCTGCCCGGCAGGCCGCCCGCTTGATCGATCTCGACGAGCACCAGGGAGAACATCCCCGCATGGGTGCCTCCGACGTGATCCCCTTCATCCCGGTACAGGGAGTTTCCATGGCGGACTGCGTCGATCTGGCAAAACGGCTTGGCCAGCGGATGGGGGAGAAACTGGATATCCCTGTCTATCTCTACGAAGCGGCGGCCACCCGTCCGGCGCGCAGGAACCTGGCCAATGTGCGCAAGGGGGAGTACGAGGGAATCCGGGAGTCGATCGGCAGCGATCCGGCCCGCGAGCCTGACTATGGCCCCCGTCGTTTGGGGCCGGCCGGGGCGACGGCGGTAGGCGCCCGGCCCTTTTTGATAGCCTTCAATGTCTACCTGAACACCGATGATGTGGAGATTGCCAACAGGATTGCCAAACGGATTCGTCATTCCGGTGGGGGACTGAGATATGTCAAGGCACTGGGCATGTTGGTAGAGGGGCAGGCCCAGGTTTCCATGAACCTGACCGATTTCCGCAGGACTGCCATTCACACGGTGGTGGAGATGATCCGCCGCGAAGCGGCGCGCTACGGGGTTCTGGTAACCCATAGCGAGTTGATCGGCATGTTGCCCCAGCAGGCCTTGCTCGATGCCGCCCAGTGGTACCTGCAGTTGGACGGTTTTGGGGCGGAGCAGGTGTTGGAGAATCGGCTGGGAGAATAATTACTGGAGTTACGCAGTCTGCATACTGAGTGCGACCGAAGGGAGCGATCGAAGTGTGCGAACGGGTCAAATGACATCCTGAGCCTCGCTAGCACGCCAGCACGTCAGCAGACGATGCGTGAGCTAGGCGGTGCGTGAGCTACGCCAGCAGGCGGTGCGTGAGCTACGCCAGCAGGCGGTGCGTGAGCT
>JAYELL010000045.1:0-3361 GCA_034717495.1 Chloroflexota bacterium
GTAAGTCCAATCCCAAGTCACAATCACCGAGAATCCCTGCTGAGACCATTTCACTCATCCGGCAAATGGCCGCGGACAACCTGACCTGGGGAGCGGAACGCATTCGGGGCGAACTCCTCAAACCGGGAATCAAAGTCAGCAAACGCACGGTCCAGAAGTATATGGCACGTAATGATACGCCAAGCCCTTCAGGTCAGACCTGGGCCACCTTTTTGATGAACCATGCACCCCACATCTGGGCCTGTGATTTCACCCAGGTCTTCGACATCATGTTCCGCTCCCTATTCATCTTTCTCATCATTGAACATGCCAGTCGCCGTATCGTGCATGTTGCCGTCACCTCTCACCCAAGCGATGCCTGGGTGGCGCAACAACTGCGGGAAGCCACGCCCTGGGCCGAAGGACCCAGGTATTTGATACGGGACAATGACCCCAAGTTCGGACAGCATTTCTCGGCCATTGCAGCAGGAACGGGCATTAAGGAAATTCGCACCCCGGTTGGCGCACCCAACGCGAATGCTATCTGCGAAAGATACATCGGGACCTTACGCAGGGAGTGCCTGGATCACATGATCATCCTCAATCACAAGCATCTCTATGGTGTCTCGCAAGAATTCGTGGCCTTCTACAACCAAGCAAGGCCTCACCAGGGCCTGCAGCAAGGCATCCCGATCCCACCGGCTGATCAACTCGGTTCAGGAAAGGGGCACGGTATTCTACTGGGAGCCAAAGCAAGGGGTGTCAACGCGCTCTAATGCTGCTTTCGCACGCCAGATGCACGGCAATTGTTGCATTTCGTCGTTCTGTTGCTGAGGTGGAACATTGTTTTGACCATGTAACTTCTCAATTGGAGTCGCTCGACACGAGCGAACTGATCGTATTCTCTCTCACTATCCGACCCAACATCCTCCAAAAGCGAACGGATGTGCGTGGTAGCCGGCACGACCCGTCAGCCAAACACCCGACGCATAACATCGCAGTAATACTGCACATTCTCCCACCTGGCATCGGGAGCCAGCCGGTGGTCGGGACAGGGGATGTAGCCGCCCAGGTCGACCAGCGGCTTCAACCGCTCGATCTCGCCGTCGATGGCGGCGTAGTCAAGGGCAAAGACCTTTTTGTCCATGCCACCCACGCCACGCAACTCCCGGCCATACTCTCGCCGCCAGGGCTCTATACTGGCACGCCAGGTGCCCACTTCGATGGGAAACATGACGTTGACCCCGTTCTCCAGCCAGATGGGCACCAGCGCGTCGATCTTGCCGTCGCAATCGACCGAGATCAGCTTGATGCCGGCATCGTTGAGCAGGCCGGTGATGCGGGCATAGTGCGGCCCGACCTTCTCCCGAAACACCTGCGGGTTGATCAGCGGCCCCTTGTTGAAGCAGATATCCTCCCAGAAATGGCCCGTGTCCAGCCTGACTCCCGCCGCCAACGCCCCCTTGACACACTGGTAGGCCAACTCCCCCACCGTTTCGATCATTTCATCGAAAAGCAAGGGGTCGTCCACCTGCAGGTAGGCCGATCCCACCAGCCCCAGCCAGTTGCGGATTTTGCCGTATAGACTGCCGCAGAACAGACCAAAGGGCGAGTCCCAGGCCGATTCCTGCATGTACTCGAGCCCGCCATCGGCATAATCGATGGCACCCTGCGGCGTATTGACCGTCGACTCGCTGATGCGCGCCGCCGAATACATCAGCCTGGGCTTGTATATCTCCTCCCACCCGCTCCGCCCCTTGAGCAGGTGATCCAATTCCTGGGGAATGCCATGCGCGTCCGGCTTGAGCAGGACGATGGCGCCATCCTCGTTGAGCTCCTTGCGGGAGCCGTCGGGCAACACCTCAATCACGCGGCCCTCGATGGGTGGCCGCAGCAGGATTTCGGGGCTGTAATGGGAGGCCCAATTGAAGTCGAAGCCCAGCCGCCGGCCGATGGCCAGGTCCACCTGGTTGCCATCAGCCCAGGCCTGCGCCTCCTGAAGAGTGACATGGCCTTGCTCCGCCCAAAGATCCAGGGTCTCGTGCCAGTAGCCGAAATGCACGATGGGCATCCTGTCGTAAGTTTCGTAGTTCAAGATCGCCAGCGTTCTCTGCCGATTGTTCATGTCACAGCTCACCTCGCAGGAGCTTGTCTTTGCTGGCCATGTAGTGCTGGAAGTTGGACCAGCTCACGTCCGGCGGGACGGTGTGATCGACGGTGGGGATGAATCCGCCCTGCTCGATCAACGGCTGGAGCGTTCGCAGATGCTCGTCGATGGCTGCTGATCCCTGGGTCAGCACCCGCTTGTCCACACCGCCCCACAGTCGCAGCGAAGGCCCGAAGACCTGGCGCAGTCGAACAGGATCCTGGTTCGCGGTGCGTTCCAACGGCCACAGGGCATCGACCCCTGCATCCAGCATCATGGGAATCAACACCTCAGGATTGCCGTCCGTATCGACGCAGATGTAACGGACGCCATTGGACTTGAAGAAGTCGATCACCCGCCGCAGCCGCGGAAAAATGAATTCCCGGAAGGTGGCCGGGCTGAGGAGAGGCGCTGTCTTCATTGCCAGGTCCTCGGCCAGGCAGATATAATCCACCGTCGTCTGCGCCAACACCGGCCGGGCCGCCTCTATCAGGAAGTAGGCAATGTGTTCCATGATGTCGTGGACCAGGGCGGGCTGGTCGTACCAGGCAAAAGATAGCCCCTCGGTGCCCATCAACTCCCTGGCCTGCCAGTAGAAGCCGGGGGTAGCCGTGTTTGGGCCGAAGATCAGGGGGTAGTGACGTTTCTGCCAGCCCTCCACTCGGAAAACCTGCCAGTAGGGTTCGTAGCGCTTCTGGTCAATGGGATCGAGGCGCCTTTTTATCGCCAGCCAATCGGACATGCTGCGCACGGGATGCTCGATGTATTGATCCATGCTCATGCGCGCTCCACCGATGGATCCCGCCTTCAACCCCCGGCGGGTTCGGCCCTGGGCATCGATGAAGGTGATGGTCTTCTCATCCTCGTCCAGGATTTTTTCATCGAAAGGAGGGATCATCTCCCGGCTGAAAGCGATGAACTCCCGGGGATCGAGGCCGATGGTCGCTTCGCCGGGGAACCAGTGCCAGTGCATCGTGCTCGGATCGAGGCCCTCCCTCTCCCAGCGTTCAGCCGTCTGCGGCCACACGCCGGCCTCCCAGTTGGGCACCCGGTCCACGGGCTGGTACGCCATGACGGCGAAGAAACGCTCCAGGTGGTTCATCGATGGGTCCTTTCAGTACCTTACGAGTCAGATTCTTGCACACCGGGCAAGAAAATTAGCCACGAACCTGACAAGGATGTACCGCAGCAATGTCCTGAGCTTGGTCGAAGGGACCTGCGCTGAGCGGAGTCGAA
>JAYELL010000045.1:3461-14797 GCA_034717495.1 Chloroflexota bacterium
TCCTTTCAGTACCTTACGAGTCAGATTCTTGCACACCGGGCAAGAAAATTAGCCACGAACCTGACAAGGATGTACCGCAGCAATGTCCTGAGCTTGGTCGAAGGGACCTGCGCTGAGCGGAGTCGAAGTCTGACGCTGATCGATCCAAACAAGATCAGAAAAGATCAGCGTGAATCTGCGCCGAAGGTCTGCGTAAATCTGCGGTGAAATCAGAGAAAAATCATAACCGCAGATAACCGCCGATAAACGCTGATCAGATATCAGAAAAGATCAGCGTGAATCTGCGCCGAAGGTCTGCGTAAATCTGCGCTCCTCTGGCTTGTCCAGGTTAGGGACCGGGAGGCTGATCCGCCGCTCGCAGGCCTGCAAACACGCCTGCATATGACCGCGTGCCTCAGCCGCGATCACGCAGCATTGTTCCAGCGAACACTCCCGCGCGCCGATGACCTCCAGGTTCACCGGGCCTTCGTAGCCATGCTCGTGCAGCACCCGCAGATAGCCCACCAGGTCGATGTCGCCGCGGCCGTTGGCCTGGTCCTCCGGCCTGCCCGGACCCTGCTGGCGCCCCTTACAATCCCGGATGTGGATATGTTTTACCCGCGAGATGACCGCTGCCACCGCCGTCACCGGGTTTTCGCCGGCTCGGTGGATGTGGGAAGGGTCCATGTCGATGCCGAAAGCTGGTGAGCTGATGGCAGCCATGGCTCGCTGGGTGCTTGGCGTATCGTGGATACACGCGCCCACGTGGGCCTTGACGCATAGTGTGACGCCGTAGCGCTCCGCCAGATCAGCCAGCTTTCCCAGCGATTCGACGCCGCGCTGGAAGCTGCCCTCGTCGCCCATCTTACCGCCCGGCCCGCAATTCACCACAGGGATGCCCAGCTCTGCGGCTGCTTGGAACGCGGCCTCCATGATAGTTGGGTCCTGCGAGGGCTGCTCCATGGCCAGCAGTTCCAGGCCATATGTTTTTTTCAACTGTTTGATCTCTGGTACGAGCTCGCGCCAGCGATCCAGCACCAGATGCTCGCTCATGCCCTGAATGGCTGACAGCTCAATGCCATCATAACCGGCCATGGCAATGTACTTGAAGGCAGTCTCCATATCGTAACCGCCGAACAGAACGGAATTGGCGCCAAGTTTCATTGGTCATCCTCGTTTGACATACGTGTGTTTCATATCGGTTCAACGGCATACCACATCCAAATCGATATCCAGTATCTTCGCCAGTTTTTCGATCTTTCCCAACTGATGCCCCACACCCAGGGCGAAGTGATGGGTGGAACCGGTCTCGGTCCAGGCCTGGCCAAACTCGTCGGGAGCCATGTTGCCGAACTTCACGCGGGTATTGGTGTTGCCGATCTGCAGGATGGGACCCGGCACCGACTCCCCCTGGGCGGCGATGAATTTGAACTGCCCATCGCCCGTCTGGGTCAATCCCAACATGGTCACAGGCCCGTTTTTGACGTTGAACTCCACCGAGACGCCGCGGCCCGCCTTGCCGTGGAAAAGCTTCATGCCGCGCAGGATCGGCTTTTTATCGCCGATGCCGATGTGGCCCGGCCCGTCGTGGCCCGCCACCACGAATCCGCCCTCGAAATCGAGCACATACAGCTCGCAGAAGGACCCGCCGGCGTCGAAGTGCTCCATGATAAACATGGCTGCGCAGGTCTTCAAGTCCGCTTCCCCTGCACAGGGAATGCCACGGGCCGTGAGGATCGAGTTGCCCAGGATCATGGCCGCGGCGATACGCTCATACTCGTTGTCGTTCCAGCCCCCGTAATAGTAGGCCAGGCCATCCAGGGCGAAATCCTCGACCAGTTTGTCCTCAGCGACGGCCACACGAGCAGCCCAGCACAGCTCCTCAGGGTCCACCTTCTCAGTGACGGGATCATCGCCAGGCTCGGGCATGAAAAACAGGTCGCGGGCTTCCGCCACCTTGGCGTCGATCTGCGCCTCGCTGACGCTGGCTATTCGGTCGGCCAGATCGCACATCTCTACGATCTCGACGTGGGTGCCAAGATAGCCTTGATGCATGGTGAAATCGGTGTACATGTCCAACATGCCCGGATAGTAGTGGCCCAGATAGCCCAGGCGGCTGTTCATGAGCGCACGCCGCACAGCCGCAGCCTCGATCCATTCCCGCACCTGCACCCACACCTTGTCCTGGAATTCCCCGCCCACGATGCAGTTGAAGGGCAGGCGGCAGCGATTGAAGGCGCAAGACACCTCCGGCGCTGTCATGGCTGCCCCGATCAGGGTGAAATCCTCCGTGTTGACCCGTTCATAATCCACGGTGGGAACCATCTGCAGGGCCAGGGTCAGATAAGGCGCGATGTTGCGCTGCGCGATGGGCACCAGCATGTGGGACGCAGTGTACGTCATGATCTCACCGATGATCAGGTCCACTTGCTCGCGGGCGAACAGATCGCCCACCTCGTTGCTGCGCTCGGCCCGATCCACCAGGCCGCCGAAGATGACCTGGCAGCCCATGGCCTCCAGCCGGGCAACATGTTTGTCCATCATGGCCAGCACGGCCGACTTGAGCTTGGGAAACTACGGCCAATAAGCGGCCAGACCGCTGCCGAAGTAGCCGATCTTGGGTTTGTCACGTTTGTCGCGTTGCATGTCACATCCTCATGAATGGTCGATAGTTAATGATCCTTCCCCCAGCCCCTGCGCAGCGCCTTCCGCTTCGCTCCGAAGTCCTGCGGAAGCGACAGTGAAGGGCTCCCCGGACCGGGAAGGGGAGACAGGGATAGCACTACCTTTCGGGCTCCCCCTCCCAGTTTGGGAGGGGGCCGGGGGGTGGGTCAAACATGAATCCACGCGGCCGGTTCATTGTCACTGTCATCCTGAGCGATTCCACGACTGCCATCTTTCGTCCATGATTGTTCTCCAACACCCGGGTTTCATAGGAGCACGACCAGCCACAGTGAAGGATCTCGCGCGCCTTCGTGATCCAAACGCCTTGCACCATACGGATCTTTCAGCCTCCGCAGGTACGATCTCAATACCATCCGTGCCGCTGTGCCGCCTCATACATCGCGATCACGTTCTCTGTGGGCGAATTATCCTGCAGCTGGTGGGTCGGCGACAGCGCGTAGCCCCCGCCGGGCATCATGGTTGCCAGCGTCTGGCGCACGTTTTCAACCGTTTCGGCAACCGTGCCGTAAGCGACGGGGCCGGCCGTGGAAATGCAGCCGTGAAAGGCCAGCCGGTCCCCATAGGTGGCTTTCAGATAGGCCGGTGCCATCTCTTTCACCTCTGGCTGAAGGGTATCCACTACGCTGATGCCCATCTCGATGAAATCATCGAAGGCCCAGCTGCTGGAACCGCAGGAATGAATGACCACCGGCAGGTCGTAGGCCTTGGCAAGATCGACCACCCGCTGGTGGCGCGGCCGGATGTGCTTGCGATAGAGCGCTTTGCTGATCAGCGGACCGCGCTGGGTTCCCAGATCTTCCCCCATCCACAACAGGTCGATGCGCCCGCCGGCCGCGTCCAGGATGCGCTCGGTCAGTGCCAACTGGAAGGCCAGCTTCTTGTCGAAATAGGCCAGGCAAGCGGGCTCGTCTGTGATCAAGTCGATCAGTACCTGCTCCATGCTGCGCAGGAATCCGGTGCTATTGATGAAATCGCCCAACCCGGCATTGCCCACCACCAGGCAGTACTGCTGCCATTCCCGGCACTGGGCAGCCACGTTTCCGTAGTCGAAATGGTCGGGATCGGGCATTGGCCAGGCCTCGATCTCTGCCAACGCTGCATCCTTGAGGGGAAAATCGACGTAGTCCCAGTATCCCCCGTGGGGATTCTCGATCCACTGGCGATGCACGCCCATGATATCAACCTGCCGGCCAGGCAGGTCGTCGAACAGTTGGGGACCCAGATAGGGCACGTCAACGCTGCGGAAATCCACCCCCAACGCCCGGCGCAGCCCTTCGTCGTCGCCGGCTCGCAGGCCAAAGTGTTTTTTTAACCGCCCGTCGATACCTGGATTGCTGAAGTAGTTGACCGGCACATGATCCGGTTCCTGACGCGCGAAGGATACAAGAACCCGTTCTTTGGATGTCAGGAGTTTTTTCATGATGGCTGTTTTTAGGAATCGACGTAGACGACCCGCTCCTCCACCAGTGATACGATGGCCGCGGCCAGCACCTCTTGCGCGGCCAGGCCATCGGCGCCGGAGCCGTCGATCTGCTCGGGAGCTGCGCCCTCGTCGACCTGTTGCACGAAGGTGTTGATGCGCTCGCGGAAGGTGTCGGTGAAGTCGCGGAAACCACCGAAGACGGGATTGGTATAGACTCTCTTCTCCAGATTGCCGGCGGGGTATAGCGTCGCCTCGCGCCACATATCTTCCAGGACGAAACGTCCCTTCGTACCGGCCACCTCGCAGCGCTCCATGGGATGCCCGCGCTCGATGTCGTAGCTGCCGGTAAGCGAGCCCACAACGCCATTCTTGAAGCGCATGTTGAACTGCGCAGTTGACCAGATAGTGCGGCCGGGCGCCTTCACAGCAAAACAGTGCACCGCTTCAATGTCGCCACAGAAGTAGCGCATGACGTCGACCGTGTGGGGGTGCAGGGCTTTCAAGTGGAAATAGGGCGAGCTCTCCTGCGGGTTCATGATCCACATGCTCATGTTGATGAAAAGCTGGTGGCCGATTCGACCTTCCTCCACCCAGCGTCTGGCCAGCCGGGCCGCAGGCGTGAAACGATGGTTCAGGTTGATGCCGTAGCACAGCCCCTTCTCCGCTGCCTTGGCCACCATCTCCTCAGCCTTGTCGATCTCGTTGGAGATCGGTTTCTCACCCAGCACATGACAGCCAGCCTCCAGTGCTTGCATCGTCGGCTGGTAGTGGTCGCTGCCATACTCATAGCCGCCGGTAGTAACGCCGCAGATGTCGGGTGAAAGTGCCTGGAGCATGCTGGGCGCGTCGTAGAAGGCCGGCACCCCGAAACGCTTCGCTGCAGCATCGGCCCGCTCGCGCACGAGGTCGCACACGCCAGCCAACCCGGCTCGCGGGTTTTCCTGATAGAGCATGGCATGGCGGTTGCCGATGGGCCCCATGCCGATGATACATACGCGCAGCATCTCTTTCTCCCTACCAGGCATATGCCTCGGGAGCCGTGCCGCCCGGCCCAGGCCAGATCTCGTCCAGCCTGGCCAGCAGGTCATCCGACAGTTCGATCTCCAGAGCGCGCAGGCTTCCCTCGAACTGGGCCATGGTGCGCGGGCCGATGATGGGCGCGGTCACAGCCGGGTTGTGCAACAGCCAGGCAAGCGCCACGTCGGCGGGCTGCTCTCCTAACTCTCCGCAGAGGGCCTCCCAGGCCTCCAGTTGAGGTCGCATCGCATCGATTCGCCCTTGCAGCCATTCCGACGAGCGGCGGCCATCGCCCACGCCACCAAGGACCCCGCCCAGCAGCCCGCCGCCCAGCGGACTCCAGGGGATAATGCCAACGCCATACGCCTGGCAGGCTGGCAACACCTCGAGCTCGACGGTGCGTTCATTCAGGCTGTATTTGCTTTGCTCCGAGACCAGGCCCAGGAAGCTGCGCCGCGCGGCCGCCTCGTTGGCCTGAACGATGTGCCATGCTGCGAAGTTGCTGCTGCCCACGTAGAGCACCTTGCCCTCCCGGACCAACTGCTCCATGGCCTGCCATATCTCCTCCCAGGGTGTATCTCGTTGAACATGGTGCATCTGATAGAGATCGATGCGGTCGGTTTGCATGCGGCGCAGGCTGTCCTCGCAAGCCTGGCGGATGTGGTAAGCCGACAGACCGCCGTCGTTGGGGCCGTCACCCATGGGGCCGTAGACCTTGGTGGCCAGGACGAAACGATCGCGCCGGCCGCCCTGAGCCAGCCAGCGTCCAATGATCTCCTCGGTGAAGCCGTCGCTGACCTCTCGGCCGTAGCGATTAGCAGTGTCGAGGAAATTAATGCCCGCCTCCAGCGCCCGGTCCATGATGGCGAAGCTGTCGGCCTCGCCCGTGCGTGGCCCGAAGTTCATGGTGCCCAGGCAGAGTTTGCTGACTTGTAGGCCGGTTCGGCCAAGGTATGTGTATTGCATTATCTACTCCTCTCAATTCGAACAGAGTCTTAAACGTTGCTACATCATCCCCAGGGCAAACGCCAATGCGTCATCAACTTCAGTCATGCGAGAAGTGGATAGCACGGTGAGTAGCAACCCGATCTTGTGCTTGGAGATGGTCTGAACATTATCCAGATTGACCGCACAGGGTGAACCCACACCATCCTCTTCGGGCAATAGGAACACCTCGCTGGGTATGTCTCGGATAGTGGTGGTCAGGGGTGCAACGGTGATGCTGGTCAAATAGGGAATGGCCGAGTTACGCGTCAACACCAATACAGGCCGGCGTTTGTCTGGCTCACGAAAGGTATACCATCGGATATCGCCCCGTCTCATGCCTCACCCCAAACCTGTTCCGCTTCCCAAAGATCGAATTCGCCTGACTCTACTGGCCGGCGTGCGTAGCCAGCTGCGTGTTGCCGCTCCAAACGGGTCACTTGAAGACGCTCCATCGCCTGGCGCAAAGCACCGCGGATAAAGGCCGATCGGCTCATGCCCAACTCCGCGCTCGTGTTATCGACCTGGTCCAGAAGAGCCTCATCGATAGTCATTTGAATTGTCTTCATGGATGCACCTCACTACTCCAATATGTATTGATCTCCACATTGCTATATGTATGATTATCCACAGTATTGATCATTCGGCAAATCAACCCCCACAAATTATGAAACCTTTCTTAAAGGTCCACAACCCTTCCCCTCTCCCACGACTCGATGGCAGCCTCGATGATGGTCTGAACCTCGAGCGCGTCCTGGCCAGAGGCGTCGATCTCCTCCGGCTTGACCTGTGCCAGGTTTTGTTCGACCCAGACACCGATGCGGGAGTCGAAGGTCTCGGGAAAACCCATCATGCCGCCCAGGTGATCATAGCGCTCCACTTCGCGGGAGAAACGAGGATAGAAGCTCAGCTGCTCGCAGGCATCCAGCAGGACGAAACGCCCTTCAGAGCCGACCACCTCCAATCGCTCCAGCCCATAACTGCCGCCGGCATCGTAGCTGCCCGTCAAATGGCCAATGATGCCATTCTCATACAGGAGATTGACCTGCACATTGGACCAGATTTTCCGTTCCTTGCCCCTCTTAAAAAAGGCCTGCACCCGGGCCACGTCACCCCCGAAGAAACGCATCACGTCCAGCGAGTGAGGGTGTAGCGCTCGGATGTGGAACCAGGACGAACTCTCGTTGGGATTGTTGATCCACATCGTCATGTTGATGATGTTGATCTCGCCCAGCCGGCCCGAATCCACCCACTGCCTGGCCCGCAGCGCCGCCGGCGTGAAGCGGTGGTTCAGGTTGATGCCGTAGCGCAGATTCTTCTCCCGGGCCCTGGCCACCATCTGGCGAGCTTTGTCCAGCTCGTTGGATATGGGCTTTTCCCCCAGCACCGGAATGCCCCCGTCCAGCAGCTCCATTGTCGGCACGAAGTGATCGCCTCCGTTCTCCGCGCCGGCCGTGCACATGCTGGCCGCATCGATCTGCATGCCGCTGGCCAACAGGTCTTGCACCGAATAGAACACCGGACAGCCATAGGCTTCTGCGGCCTTGTCTGCCCGATCGGGAATGATATCGCAGACGGCAACGATTCGGCAATCTTCCCGCTCCTCATAAACCCGGGCGTGGGTGTTGCCGATGCCGCCCATGCCAACGATCGCTACTCTGAGTATCATGCTGAATGAGTCCTTTCCTGCCAATCCAAACGACCTCTTTCCAGGCGCTCCGTTCATATCTCCTCCTCGAACACCTCCAGCAATTCTGCTACGGAACTTCGGTTATGTCATGCTGACGCAAAGCGTGCCGAAGCATCTCCAAGTTCCCTATCGCACGAATGATCCCAACGATCACAGGTCGCTCAATACGCAGAGGAGTCGAGGCTTTAGCCGGGTTTATCCTGCGCAAGAACAGCTGACAAGCCGCCTTACCCTAGACCTGGACAAGCCAGAGGAACGCTGATTACGCAGACCTCCGGCGCAGATTCTCGCCGATCTTTTCTGATATCTGATCAGCGTTGATCTGCGTTGATCTTGCGGTTGTATTTTTTCCTTTCGCCACTGAGCTTTTCTGATATCTGATCAGCGTTGATCTTGCGGTTGTGTTTTTTCTTTATCGACGAAAAGTTGTCGATGTTGATGCCGGAAGGGTATATTGAGAATTGCTACGCATCAGTCGACTCCCCATCCTCCTGCAGCCGGGCCGCCTGATCGGGATCGCCGATGTGCAGGGTGTCGTAGGCCTGTTGCGAACTGGTAAAGGCACCCACTCCCTCGTGGCCGTGCCAGTCGACCTGATGGAACATGGGGTTGGGCAGACCCGTCTCGGCCTCCCGCCGGGCGATCCAGGCATCCATGCGCCCGCCTAACATGGCCACCACGTCAGGCGCGTCGTCAGCCAGGTTGTATAACTCCTGGGAATCCTCCACCAGATTGTAAAGCTCCACAGGCGCTTTGAAGTGAAAATCTGGCTCCAGGGCCACGATCAGCTTCCACTGGGACGTACGCCAGCCGTGCTTGCGCATCCAGGTACACTCGGTTATGTAAAATTCACTGTCATGCGATGCCGCCTCACCCCGCACCAGGGGCAGCAGGCTCTTTCCGTCAAACGATGCATCCGCGTCGACCCCCGCCAGGTCGAGGATGGTGGGCACCAGGTCTTTGTGCTGGTTGAACCCTGCCAGCCGCCTGCCTTCGGGCAGCCAGCCAGGGTAGCGAATTATCAGCGGCACGTGCAAGTTGCCCTCGTAGAGCCCGTGATGATCGTACCAACACTCATGCTCGTAAAGCACCTCGCCATGGTCTCCGTTGAGGATCACGATGGTATCATCCCGCAACCCCAGAGTGTCGACGGCGTTGAAAAACTGCTGCAGGCAGGAATCCATGTAGGCCAACGCACCATCGTACTGGGCATCCATGTAGCGATGGTCGCTGATGCCGGGCGGCATCCAACTGGCGAAGTAGTCGCAAAATGGCTTGAAGCTCATGACCGGATCCATGGACCGATTGTCGGGATCGCACTCCTCTCCGTGGTAGTACATGCGGTCGAAGGGGGCGGGAGGCAGGTAGGGCGAATGGGGATCCATGTGGCGCAGGAAGAGGAAAAAGGGTGCATCCTGGCCGGCCAATCGCTCCAACTCCGGCAGCGCCACGTCGTTCAGGTTGCGGGCCTTGGTCAACGGCCGATCCTTCCAGGAACCCCAGGCGACGTAGTTCAGGTAGCTGTCGAAGCCGCGCGAGGCTGCGTTCTCGAAGCCCACGCAGGTGCTGTTGTAGCCCGCCTCGCCCAGGATCTCTGCCAGCGTTTTCGCCTCGCTACGCATGGGACCCTCGTGGCGCAAGGCCACAACCTGGGTGCCAAACGCGTCCCGCCCCGTCAGCATGGAGGCATAGGCGCTGGTGGTGGGAACATGGGGACTGAAGGTGTTTTCGAAGAGCACACCCTCCTGGGAGAAACGATCGATATGGGGTGTCGTCAAGCGCTGGTAGCCGTAACAACTCATGTTAGCGGCCCGTAGCGAGTCGACGCCGATGAGAACGACGTTTGGCAATCGATTATGGTGCATTCAGATTTCCTCCTTCCGCGCCACTGATTGGTCCGGATTGAAGTAACGATATTCATGCATGGCTGGAGCCAGAAAGCCGAAAGAGGTGGTACCTTCAGCCATTTGCCATCGCCCCACCGATTGGGGGCGAACCGGGATTTGCGCCAACTCGAAGCCCAGAAAATCCGCCAGGCGAGCCAGCGTCTCCTCCTGATTCAGGACAAAATCCTCGAAGCGAACCTCGATCCAGTTATCGGGCCGGGGTGTGGCCTGCACAAGGTCGAACTGGTATTTCCAGGAGATAGCTCGCCGTATGCGTTCGTCATCGGTTTCGGCATAATCAACGCCAAAATCGCGCAAGTCATCGGTCAGGTGATAGCCCAGAATGGCATCTCGCGGGTCTCTGATCCAGAAAACATATTTTGCTGCCGGAAACAGGCGGCAGATCCAGGGGAAGACGAGAGTGGTCTCCGGGATCTTCCAGCCCTTATGCCTGGCATCGCTGGACAGTACCGATGTCAGGTAAGTTTCGATTAGTTGCGCGAATTCAGGCGGGATAGCGGCATCGATGGCCGGGCTGAAATCCCACTCCAGGCCACCGTTCCAACGGACGTAGGTCGCAAACACTCGACAGGCGTCATACATCGGCCGAGGGGGCAGCAAATCACCCGAAGCGTTGAGCGGTTCGCCCATGAAAACGCCACTCTCCGACAGGGTATGCGAGATCGCTCGCGTGCCGGAGTGCCCGCGGCCTATGATCGTAATAAGGGAAGATGCCTCTCCAAAAAAAGTTGTCACAGGGCTTGACAGTGCTCGATGATCACAGGTGCATCTCATTGCTGGGCACCGAACGGGAGATCAGTCCTGAATCCTGCTGGTGGTCCAGAAAGATGGTGACACCGTTTCGGATGTGGTCGCTGGGCCAGCCCATATACACCTGTACGATAGCCTCGAAATATTGGTCCCAATCGTACAGGGTTTTATAGGCGTAACCGGTGAAATAGGGTCGCCCTGTGTCCTCTTCGACGAAGACGCCTCGCTCCATGAGGGACTGCTCGGTCTGCAGTTCCCGGCGCAGCGTGGTGAGTTGGAACTCGTGCCGGAATCGATTCATTGTCAGCCTGCATTTTCTTCGTAAGCTGGTGTGCCAACCATCATATCGACTTGTCTCATGACCCCTCCCCGCCCCGGAGAGGGGAGCTTGAACCTCTCCCCCTCCCAGTTTGGGAGGGGGCCGGGGGTGGGTCAAACCCGCAAGAAGCGCTCGAAATAATCATGGTCTTCCAGAGCAGAACATTGGCAAAACGGCTTGGTAGTCAGACCCTTGCATGCTACACTATAATTCATCACGGACGATTGTCAAGTCGGGTTGGTCCACAGGGATGCCCCACCTGGCAAATGAAAACTTCGGCCGCGCCTCACCTGATGGAGCAGGAGGATAATAATGGGTGAAACAAAAGGCACCGTGCAATCGATCATTGCCGACAACCAAAGAATCACGATCCAGGCTGAATATTCCGGAACGCAACCCCTTCGCGTCTGGCCGATACCCCCTACCAGAACGTGGTCCCAGACCTGATCGTCCAGCCCGACGCCAGGTCCGCCAATTCCTTTGAACAGCAAACTGCCATTGCGCCTGCGCTGCTGGACGACGTTCGCATCACCGCGGGCCAGGCAACCTGCGAGCTGCCGCCGCTCTCATTCGCGGCCGTGA